>NZ_CANMAB010000017.1:0-50690 GCF_947495635.1 uncultured Virgibacillus sp.
CTCCTGCGGGATTAGCGCGAGCCGAAAATCCACTTTGCAACGTGTTCTTCTTTGCAAAGTTAGTTGAGGCCGTGCCCCGGAAAGCGAAGTAATTAGTCGGAGCATTGTCAATATACATCAAACATTTCAAAATAACTATTTGGCTTAACGCAGTCATTGCACTGATTTTATACTTTCTTAACTTACAAAAAATAACTGCCGAGAAAGTTCCTCGACAGTCTAGCTACCTGCACATATATAAATACATCGTCTTACTTCATTTGTTGTAAATCTTGAAAGAACCTAGGATAAGAAGTTGAAACCGGGGAGATATCATCAATCACTACTTCACCATCTGTTATTAATGAGGCAATGGTCGCCATCATAGCCATCCGATGATCGTGATAAGATGCTACTTTATTACCGGTTAGCTTTGACTTACCTTCAACAATTAGTCCATCTTCTCTTTCCTCAATCCTAGCTCCTAAGCTTGTTAAAACTTCTGTAACTGCTTTAATTCGATCTGTTTCCTTTACTCGAAGTTCTTTCGCATCTTTAATTATTGTTCTTCCCTTTGCCTGCGTTGCTAGTAGTGCAATTACTGGTATCTCATCGATTAATCGTGGAATCATATCACCTTCGATAGTCGTAGCGTGTAAATCCTGATAAGTGATTGAGATATTTCCTAATAATTCTCCACCTTTTCTATGGATATTTCCCACTTCGACAGCCGCTCCCATTGCTTTTAATACATCTATAATGCCTGTCCTGCTCTCGTTTAAACCTACATTTAGTAATGTCACATTACTTCCTGGAACAATCGCAGCTGCCACAAGGAAAAATGCAGCAGAAGAAATGTCCCCTGGTACATATATATCGGTAGCAGTAAGCGGTTGTTTTCCTTGTAGTGAAACGGTACTACCTTCAATTAGTATTGACGCTCCAAAGGCTTGAAGCATTGTTTCTGTATGATTTCGCGAAACCGTCGATTCCTCTACAGTTGTTTTCCCGTCTGCAAGTAGTCCTGCTAACAATACTGCTGATTTGACTTGTGCACTTTTTACAGGTAAACGGTACTCAATTCCTGTTAAACCATTTCCTCTTATGGCTAATGGAAGTTTACTCCCTTCTAATCTACCATCAATAATGGCTCCCATTAATCGTAAAGGATCAACCACACGATTCATTGGTCTGTTTGTTAGAGATACATCACCGTATGCCGTTGTAAAGAAAGGAAGCCCCGCTAAGACACCTATCATGAGTCTTGCCGTTGTACCAGAGTTTCCAAAATATAAAGGTTCCTTCGGCTCGATTAACGCTTCAGGACCTTTCCCATCAATCAATAAAGAATTTCCTTGCTTTTCAATAGAAACACCCATTTCACGAAAAGCAGTAACTGTGCGCATACAATCTTCACTATCTAGAAAATGACTTACCCTTGTCACTCCATTTGCTAAAGCTCCAAAAATAACGGAACGATGAGAGATTGACTTATCTCCAGGTACCTCTATTTCTCCACGTAGCGGATTTTCAGTAGGAAGTAGTTTTTGCTCCTTCAATCATTCTCACATCCTTTTCTTTAACTGCTGATTACTTTTCAATCATCGTTTCATATCCTTGCTGTTTTAAAATATGTTCACTTGATTTTTGTAACTGCTGAGTAGCAAAACTTAACCGCAATGCTCCCATGATACCTTCACGGATCTCCAGGATTTGTATATTATTGATACTTATACTTTCGTCGGCAAGCAATTGCGTTACCTCTGCTAACGCCCCAGTCTGATCACGAATATCGACATATAAATCATAATACGACGGAATAATCCCTTTATCAGAAGTACCCAATCCATCTCGATAATTTTTAGCACGATCTAAGTATTGAATCATTTCTTTTTTACTGCTAGTATCCACAAGATTTTTGAGAAATTGCATTTCTGTTATCCATTCCTCCAAAAGCTGTGACATTTTCTTACGATTGTGATAAAAAATATCCTGCCAAAGTGTCGGATTACTTGAAGCTATTCGCGTAATATCACGAAACCCACCAGCGGCAAGATTGGGAAGATAGCTATGCGTTTTAGCCCAATGTTCTGCTTGATGCACTAAAGAGGATGCAATTAAATGCGGAAAATGGGATACGACACCGGTCATCTCGTCATGCTCTTCAGCATTTAACGTAATAAATTTACTTTTGGTTGGAAGTAATATTTCTTTCAGCTCTTCTACCTCATTATTTGTACTATTGACAGTAGGTGTTAAAACATAGATTGCATTTTCAAATAAATGGGATTTAGCTGCTTCAATTCCTTTTTTATGTGAACCTGCCATTGGATGGCCGCCAATAAAGACGATCTTCTTGTTTTTTAACTGATTTGCTGTATGGATAACTGATTGCTTGACTGATGAAACATCACTTATAATAACTCTATTTGGAAAAGGTACTTCATCTAGCTTTTGCAATAAAGCTATTGTTTCCGATATAGGTGCTGCTAGGATAATATAATCGGCATTGATGGCATCCATAGGGAATTCTGTTATTACTTCATGAACAATATTGTTTTGCTTGGCATATTCTAGAGTGGCTGTATTGATGTCGTAACCAATAATATGATGATCAGCTACCCTAGCCAATCCTTTTGCTATGGATGCTCCGATCAGGCCAAGACCTGCTATAACTATTCTTCGTTTCACATTATGTCTCCTCATTGTTATAAGTTAAAAGTAGTTGCTGTAACTGTTCCATATCCTTTTCTAACCCTAATGTTAAGCGAATCGTATTAGGGATACCTAATAGCTCGCCTGGTCTTACAATAAATCCATGCTTTATTAAATACTCAAATAAATCTATTCCACTCTTAGGTGTGCAAACGAGCAGAAAATTGGTTTCCGATGGATAATATTCCCAACCAATTTGATCCAAAAAGTATTGAAAGGATCGCTTAACACGATTGTTATTCGATATCGTTTGGTTTAAAAATTCACCATCTTTCCATGCAATTAATGCTAATTTCTGGGCAATGGAAGTTGTATTAAAAGGGCCTCGAACGACATTTAATTTAGTGATAATTTGCTCAGCTGCTAAGCCATAGCCAATCCGTAGTCCAGCGAGCCCATATGCCTTTGAAAACGTACGTAAAATAATTAAGTTCTTAAAATTGGGCAGTTGTTTTATACTTTCTAAGTCTCTTACTGGATCTAAATATTCATAATATGCCTCATCGAGAACTACAAGCACATGCTCAGGGCACCTTGTTATAAAATCATAAAAGTCTTGTTTTGCCATTGCATTACCTGTGGGATTATTTGGTGAACAAAGCCAAACAACCTGTGTATCATCATCGACAGCAGCAAGTATTGATGCTAAGTCAAGATAGCCACCTTTTGTTGGAATTTCTTTTATTTCCGCCCCTTCAATTACGGCATTATGCTTGTACTGTGGAAAAGTTGGCTTAGGCATAACCGTATTTACTCCCGGATATAAAAACGCGCGACAAATCATTTGAACAATCTCTTCAGAACCACTTCCAAAAACAATCTCAGATTCTTCCACCTTTAACTTTAGAGCAAGAGCAGTGCGTAATTCAGCAGTGTAACCGTCTGGGTACATATCGAAGCCTAGTCTATGTTCCAATAGAAATGCATCGATTTTACTCGAATAACCATACGGATTTTCATTGGATGATAGTTTTACAATTCGATCTATTCCGTATTGATCTTTGATATCCTGTATCTGTTTACCTTGTTGATATGGTTCTAATAACTCAAGTGCCGCTTTACCTTTCATTCTTTTACTCTCCTACCTTTTCTGTTAAATCTGGACGTAAGTTGACTGCTTGATTGTGAAATACATGATCAATTTTATGTTGTGGTGTATCGGTATTTACAACCATCATGATACGTATACAAAGCTTTAAACTATTTGGAACATCAATCTCTGTCATGCACATAACTGGTACATAAGTCCATCCAGTTAATTTTCTTAGTGCTTTTGCAGGAAACGTAGCAGTTATATCCTTTGTTACAGAGATAAAAACATGAGATACCTCTGAGGGATCGATCCCGTTTTTGCTAACCATTTCCTCTATTAATATTTTTGTGTTTTCAATAATAACAGTCGCCTCATTTTTTGGAACCGTTGTCGCCCCTCTAACTCCTCTTGTCACTTAGCCACCAGCTTTCCTACAAAAGATTTTAAATAATGCTCCACTTGCTGATCCGTTACTTCTTTTACAATTGGTTTTCCTATTTCTTCAAGAAGTATCATCTGAATCATGTTTTTCACGTTCTTTTTATCTTTTTTCATTTTCGTAATAATTGATTGCATATCCTCATACTGAAAGTTCAGTGGGTAATTATTTTGTTGTAGCCATTGGAAAAGTGCTTGATACGGTAGATTGCTTGAAAATAGATCTTCACTTACATGTAGCGAAAATAATAGACCGATTGCAACAGCTTCACCATGTGCTAGCGAGCCATAGCCTAATTCAGCTTCAATGGCATGACCAAGCGTATGACCTAAGTTTAAAAATTTGCGAATGCCTGACTCCTTTTCATCGGACTCTACAATCCTAGCCTTTATTTGTATACCTATGCGCAAATGCTCTTGAAGTTCCTCTGAAGATAATGCAAGCAAATTCGTTTTTAAAAAAGAACGAAAAGTGAACTCATCAGAGATCAATGCTTCTTTTATTAACTCTGCATAACCAGAGCGTATCTCTTTTTGATTTAATGTCCGCAATGTTTCCACATCATAGATAACACTTTTAGGAGGGTAAAAGCTGCCAATCAGATTCTTCCCCATTTGATGGTTAATAGCTACTTTTCCACCTACACTACTATCATGAGCCAAGATAGTAGTTGGTATTTGTACAAAATCAATACCACGCATGAATGTAGAAGCTACAAATCCAGTCAAATCTCCAATGACTCCTCCGCCTAAGGCAATCATTAATGACTCCCGATCAAGACCATACCTTATCGCTTCTGTTTGAAGTTGATAAAAATACTCGATACTTTTTGTTTTTTCACCTGACGGAATGATCGAATGAAACACATTCTCCGTGGAAAGTCCGCTTAGAACATCCCTTAAATACAATTTACCCACTTGCTCATCCGTAACAATTAATATGGAAGTATAATCTTTTTTAAGAAAAGATTGTACTTCATAACGAATACCTTCACCTATAATAATAGGGTAGTCATGCGAGCTAGAATGGACGATGATTTCATCTGTTTCCATACTAAAAGCACCTGATTTCTTCTCGATACGCTTCAACAGCTTGTTGTAACTGTGGAAATTGATCGCTTGAGAATTGTTCTGTAAGAGCCTTTGCTAATTCAAAAGCTACAACATGTTCCATAACAACCGCTGCCGCAGGTACAGCACATGCGTCTGAGCGTTCGACAGTTGCTTTGAATGGCTCTTTTGTTTCAATATCGACACTTGTTAATGGTCGCTTCATTAAAGTTGGAATAGGCTTCATAACACCTTTAACAATTATTGGCATGCCGGTTGTCATACCACCTTCAAAGCCGCCAAGTCGATTTGTCTTTCGATAATATCCTTTGTCTTGATCCCAAGCTATTTCGTCATGCACATCACTACCATTTCGCTTCGCTGCTTCAAAACCGATTCCAAATTCCACACCTTTAAATGCATTAATACTAACAACACTTCCTGCAATTCTGCTATCTAATTTACGATCATAATGAACATATGAACCAATCCCAGCAGGCATCCCTTCGACATATACCTCAACAACTCCACCAATAGAGTCTCCTTCTTGTTTTGCTACATCAATAGCATGCATCATATTCTCTTCAACCTGTTTATCTAATACTCTTACAGGGGAATCTTCAGAGATCTGTTGTCGTTCTTTTGCAGTATAATTCGCTTGCTCCACTGCTTCAATACCGGCTATTTCTTTCACATAACCTGCAATTTCTATACCAAGATGCTTTAACAGCGTTTTAGCTACGGCTCCTGCCGCAACACGTGCTGCAGTTTCACGAGCTGAGGAACGCTCTAAAATGTTTCGAATATCCCTATGTCCATATTTTAAAGCACCATTTAAATCTGCATGACCAGGTCTTGGTCGTGTAACCACTCTTCTGATTTTTGTATCAGCTTCGATTGGGTCTTCTCCCATAATGTCTATCCAATGTTTATAATCATCATTATGTATAACGAGTGATAAAGGGGAACCAAGTGTATATCCATGTCTTACACCACTTGTAATTTCCACAAGATCTTTCTCGATTTGCATTCGTTTACCTCTACCATATCCCTTTTGTCTTCTTAAAAGGGAGCTGTTTATATCATCTTTTAACAGTGGCATTTGGGCGGGTACGCCTTCTATAATGGTCGTTAGCTGTTTTCCATGCGATTCTCCTGCAGTTAAATAGCGCACATTACATTCTCCTTTATGAATTTTTCTAATTACTATATCATAACTTATTGTGTTTTTGGAAATAAATTTGAGAAAAAGCATAAAATATCTAAGAAAGAATGAAAAATAAACTCTTATCAAATCGATAAGAGTTTATCTTCGTCCTTTTTTTGGTAAAAAAAGGTATCCAATAATTGCAGATCATAATTATCAGGACTAAATATCTGCTCTGTACTTCCTACGAACAAAACACCGTTATTCGTTAAAGCTCTACTAAAATTACGATAAATCATTTCTTTCGCCTGGTCGGTAAAATAGATCAGTACGTTTCTACAAATAATTAAATCTACATTTGCTGGATACCTATCTGCTAATAAATTATGTTTTTCAAAAGTAATCGAATTTTTTAATTCATCTTTTACATAGTACAAGCCGTGTTCTTGCGTGAAATATTTATTTACAAGCCCTGATGGTAATTCTTTAAGTGCTTGTTCTTGATATACAGCTTGTTTTGCTTTTCCTAATACAGCATTGTCGATATCAGTAGCAATGATTCGATAGTTTATACTTGGAAAGTACTCCTTAAGCATGATGGCAACACTATATGGTTCTTCTCCTGTTGAACAAGCAGCACTCCAAATCGTGAGGGAATTCCTTTCCAAAAGCTGAGGAATAATGGAGGTTTTTAATACCTCCCACCTCTTTGGATTTCGATAGAACTCCGAAACATTAATCGTTATACGATCTAGTAGTTCCTCTAATAGATGTTCATCATTTCGCATCGCCGTAAAGTATTTTGAAAAGCTCGAATATCCTCGTTTATTTCTTAATGAGGTTAGCCTTCTCTTCATTTGTGTTTCTTTATATAAATTCAAGTCAATGCCTGCCATGTTTTTTACGTTGGCAATAAACTCCTTATAGTCTTGTTCCACCTTCTCCCGCCTCTTTCACCTAATTAAGAATCATATAATAAAACCTCCGTCTGTAACGGAGGTAATGGTGTGTCATTAGTATACCCAGTCACTATCCTGTTTTGTATAGGAAGTAAGCTCTTTCTTTTCAAAAAATAGTCCGAGTTCTCGTTCTGCACTTTCCGGAGAATCTGAACCGTGAATGACATTTTTACCTACTGTCATACCATAGTCACCACGAATCGTTCCAGGAGCTGCGTCCACAGGATTGGTTTTACCCATCATCTCACGAGCGATTGCGATTACATTTTCACCTTCCCAAGCCATGGCAAAGACTGGGCCGGAAGTAATGAAATCTACTAATTCTCCAAAAAATGGCCGCTCTTTGTGTTCACCATAATGTTGTTCAGCCAACTCATTTGGTATAACCATTAATTTTGCACCCACTAATTTAAACCCTTTTGATTCAAAGCGATTTACAATTTCTCCAACTAAATTACGTTGAACACCATCCGGTTTAACCATTAAAAATGTTTTTTCCATGCTACACACCTCATCAATTATGTATTTTGTATTTGTCTAACCGATAAAATTCTATCAAAATTATGTAAAAATTACAACGGGACAAGGTGATTATGATCGTCGCTTCCCAATATATTTTCCAATATCCATCAACGTATTTTTTGATCTGCTATCCGGAAGCTCGCTAAGTTTTTGCAAGGCTTTATTTAAATAACGGTTGCTTAATGCATAAGACTCCTCAATTGCATCTGAATTTCGGACATCTTGAACAATTTCTTGAATCTTTTCCTCATTAATCGCCTCTGAATGATTAAATAAATGCTCTATTTTTTCATGAAATGTTTTATTTTTCATCGCTAAAAACACTGGTAATGTTAGATTTCCTTGTAAAAGATCATTTCCAGCTGGTTTCCCTAGTTGTTTTGGTGATGCTGTAAAATCAAGAATATCATCAATGATTTGATAAGACATCCCAATATTATAACCATATTGATAGAGGCGATGTGCATCTCTCTCATTAACACCTGAAGCTATCGCTCCCATTTTACAGCTGGTAGCAATTAATAATGCCGTTTTCCTTTTAATCCTCCGTAAATAATTACGTAAGTCTTGATTCAAGTTAAACTTGTCTCGAATTTGTTCTATTTCTCCCCTGCACACCTCTACAATTGTCTTGGATAAAAGTTGGTGAATTTTTGGATCCCGTAGCATAGTTATCTCTTCTAGTGCTCGAGCTAGAATATAATCTCCCGTGTACATGGCAACACGATTACCATATAGCTGTCTAATCGTTGGTTTTCCACGACGAATTTCTGCATCATCAATAACATCATCATGGACTAACGTTGCCATATGAATGAGTTCTAAAGAAACTGCTACTGTCTTCAATTTTGTTAGATCATACGTACCTACTTGACCTGATAGTAAGACAAATACGGGGCGTATTCGTTTACCACCAGCTTTAAGCAATTCTGTTGATGCTTCGCGCAACACGGAGTGATCTGCTTGTATGACTTGATTTATGGTTGCTTCTATATCTTCTAAATCTTTTCTTAAATATCCATAAGCTTTAGCTAATTTCATGTATGTCACCTTTTTTACTTATTCAACAGTTATCATTTGAAAGCCATATGCATTGCCGCTACACCACCAGTATAACTTTTAACCTGTACTTCAGAAAATCCCGCAGCTAAGAACATTTGCTTTAATTTTTTCTTTCCAGGAAATTCCTTGGCAGACTCTTGTAGCCATGCATACTCCTTATAGCTTTTTGCAAATAGCTTACCAATCAATGGCATCATATAACTAAAATAAAAATAATATAATTGCCGATAAATAGGTATGGAAGGTTGGGAGGTTTCTAAACATACTGCTATACCGCCAGGCTTTAATACACGATACATTTCTTGTAAGACAGTCATGTAATTCTCCACATTTCGAAGTCCAAAGCCAATGGTCACATATTCAAAAGAATTGTCTTCAAATGGTAAGTCCATTGCATTTCCTTGCATAAAACGCAGCTGACTTATTTGTGCTTGCTGTTTCTTCTCTTCGGCAACAGACAACATATTCTTACTAAAATCAAGCCCTAAAACTTCTCCAGTAGGACCAGTTTCTTGAGCAATAGCTAAGGACCAATCTCCCGTTCCACAACAAATGTCTAGAGCTTTAGATCCAGCTTCTACATTCATTCGCTTCATGACATCTTTTCGCCATGCTTTGTGACGTTGAAATGAAATAATCGAATTCATGGAATCATATTTGGAATAAACTTTTTCGAAAACGTGATGGACACGCTCTTCTTTTGATTGCTCTGACATACCTTTACCCCTTTTCCGCAATAGATGTCTTCGTATGAAACACCTCAGTCAATTGTTTTCTGATATGCACAGCTAGTTGCTGGTTACTTGTAAGATTTTTTACTTTCTGGTTAACATGACATATTTTCTTTTGCAAATACTTATCTAAATAACTTATAAGCAATGTTGAATCACTGTCACCATTAGCCCAATTTTTAATTAAAGAAGAAGACTTCCCGTTTTTTAACCGTTTTATATCTTCAACAATATTTCCTACAATTAACCAATCTTCCGCAAGTTGTTCCACTGTAGGAACCTGTAAATACGCTGCAATACGCACAATAAGTAAGGCGTCTATCCGTTTCGTTAATTTCATATATTCTTCGAACGATAAAGCTTCTTGGTAATATAGATCCATTTTATATTCATTGATTTCCTTAATTGCTGTTGCTAATTGATGGATTAAATCAAAATCATCGATTTCGGCTAAGAGCAAATAGTATAGTCCACTATAATAATCGCCAGCTAAAACACGTAATTGCTTTTGCAGTTTCACAGCTGGACTTTCATCCTGTTCTGTTTTACTTGGAACAAGATCATGTGTATCTAAAGCTACTTGAACAAGCATTGTCGTTACAATATATCTTTCCTTCTGGTATTCGGATAGTGATGTAGCATTTATGATTTCGTTCAATAACCTTAATTTTTCTTCGTCGATGACGGGCTTGTTTATATATGTTTCTAAAAATGTGTGCTGTAACTCATCTTCTATGCGTGCTTTGAGTTTGTTTACGTCTAATCCAGATGTATTCAAAGAAATCACCTTAGCCCTTTCATCCATTCTCATCATGCTTTAGCTATTATAGCATAATTTATGTAGCATCGTTAATCAAGCATTCTGTTATAAAACGAACTATTCATTTTCAATTTGACCATGGCTTGTTTGAATTATTGCTTTACCGCGAACTTTTACAGCAGACGTATGTTCTGTAAATTGCGCAATCATTACCTCCCCTTTATCTAGCTTTTCAGAATGATGGAATCTTGTATCTGTACCACGTGTTAAACCAATCACATTAACACCGTCTTCTAATGCTTTTATTACAAAAAAATCTGATGTCACACTCGTTTTATCCATTATGCGTCCTCCTTAGTAATCTCTTAATAAATAATGAATTATATATGGGACAATGTCAATCAAGCAATTATCACTAAATAGACAAGAAAAAAAGGATACGCTAATGCGCATCCTTCGCCCTATGTAAAATATTATTTTACGCTATCTTTTAGGGCTTTTCCTGGTTTAAATGCAGGAACTTTACTTGCTGGAATTTCGATCTCTTCTCCTGTTTGAGGATTACGACCTTTACGAGCTGAACGCTCACGTACTTCAAAGTTACCAAATCCGATTAACTGTACTTTTTCACCTTTTTGTAGTGAATCCATGACAGAATCGAAAACTGCATCAACCGCTTTAGTTGCATCCTTTTTAGAAAGTTCGCTTTTTTCAGCTACAGCATTCACTAAGTCTGTTTTGTTCATGACATTCACCTCCTCCCATTAATCATCAATCGACATTGGAACAAAAATGAAACTATCATCATTTGTTCACCATTTTGCCAGTTTTTATACTTCATGTCACATGTTTCTTTAGTGACAAGGCTTATATTAACCGAGTTTGCAGCAAAATTCAACAGTTAGCACCCAATTTTTACTTATTTCTTTATGATTTAACTAGATTTTACAGTAAAATTGGTAATTAATACCAAAAAAATTAAAACTGTTCTATTCATTGCCAGCAATACATTTCGGCTTTAATAAAGATATACGACACCTAATAGAAATATCCTGCTGTTGGAAAAAATTTTTTTTAGAAATTGACGATTTTGCTAGAATAACTAATAACCAAGTGAAATAGAAGGTAGCATAAATTAGTCTATTTAAGTGAGATAATTATACCATCTGATGTAGCTTTGCTATTCTCATTAATCCAACCTATGAGGCAAAGAACACAAGCGCCAGATTAGAAACTTAGCGACTGGAGCGAGTCAACGGAGAAAAAGGAATCACGGTGTGCTTGCGGAGCCGATGATGAGATTCGTGAAGTCGCATCGTTTCTGGGCGCTGGAGCTGGAAACGGCTCAACATGCCCATATCTATCCATAGGTTCCAATTTCATAATTTCCTAGACAAATAAAAAAGCAGCCTTTGATCAGCTGCTACAGTATAATCGCTATAAGTCCACCTGAACCTTCGTTAATTATCCGTTCAAGTGTATCTTTTAATTTATATCTTGCATTTTCTGGCATTAGTGCTATTTTTGCTTGAATACCTTCCCTTACAATAGAGCTTAATGACCTTCCAAAAATATCTGATTCCCAAATGGATAAAGGGTCCTCCTCGAAATCCTGCATTAAATATCGAACGAGCTCTTCGCTTTGTTTCTCGGTCCCAATGATTGGGGAGAATTCCGATTCTACTTCTACTTTTATCATATGAATGGAGGGCGCTACTGCCTTTAGTCGCACTCCAAATCTAGACCCTTGTCTTATTATTTCCGGCTCATCCAGAATCATGTCTTCTAATGCAGGTGCAGCTATGCCATATCCAGTTTGCTTGACCATTTGTAAAGCTCCTGAAACCTGATCATATTCACGTTTGGCATGAGCGAAATCCTGCATCAGCTGCAAGAGGTGATCTTTTCCTCTAATTTCTTCACCAACAATTTCTTTTAATACTTCATCATACAAATGATCAGGAGCATG
Source organism: uncultured Virgibacillus sp. (assembly GCF_947495635.1). NCBI lineage: Bacteria > Bacillati > Bacillota > Bacilli > Caryophanales > Bacillaceae > Virgibacillus > uncultured Virgibacillus sp. Next base: position 12,366 of record NZ_CANMAB010000017.1, read on the forward strand.
TAAGTCAATCTCTGCTACCCCTTCTCCCATTTCCATTCCAGCCAGACGAGCCTGATCAATATATTCGAATTCAGAAAATTCTCCAACAATATGATCTACATCTCGTAATCGTTTGATATTTTTAACTGTGTCTTGAATGGCGTCTTGATAATTTCTTCTTAACCAATGATCTTCATTAAGAACCATTACCCAGCTAGGTAAGTTAACATTAACTTCTAGGACCGGAAATTCATAAAGCGCCTCACGTAAAACATTGTTAACATCATGCTCTGTCATTGATTCAATACTCATAGAAAGTACAGGAATATCATATTTATCCGATAGCTCTTGCCGTAACAGCTCTGTCTCCTGACTACTTGGTCTTTGAGAATTTACAACCATGATGAACGGTTTTCCAACTTCCTTTAACTCATCAACTACTCTAGCTTCTGCATCAACATAATCATTTCGTTCTATTTCTCCAAATGATCCATCGGAGGTTACAACTACACCGATTGTTGAGTGCTCCTGAATAACCTTACGCGTGCCAATCTCCGCCGCATCATGAAAAGGAATAGGTTCTTCATACCAAGGTGTATGAATCATTCTCGGACCGTTCTCGTCCTCAAATCCTTTCGCTCCTTCAACCGCATATCCGACACAATCGACTAGGCGCACATTGACATCAAGCCCCTCATCCACATTGACTGATACTGCTTGATTGGGAACAAATTTTGGTTCTGTTGTCATGATGGTTTTCCCAGCTGCACTCTGCGGTAATTCATCATGCGCCCGAGCCCTTTCACTCTCTTCTTCAATGTTAGGCAGGACTACCAACTCCATAAATTTCTTAATAAAGGTGGATTTTCCTGTACGGACTGCTCCTACAATTCCAAGATAAATATCTCCATTCGTCCGTTTCGAAATATCTTTAAAAATATCAACTCTTTCCAAAAGATCCCCTCCCGATCTCCGTTCTTTTTCATTACGAACAAACTACGAATAATTGACATTACAAGTCTATGATGTTGTCCTATCAAAATATGCCTTAAATATGTGCAAAAGATTAAAAAACATAAACGTTCAACCTGTTCGTAAAAGAAAAGACAAATAAACCCTTGAAACAATATATGTTACAAGGGTTTTAATATGATATATTTTTATTTATTTTCAAGTTGAAATACTGGTTCACCATTTTTTATTGTATAAGGGAACGAATATACAGGTACAAACGGCGTGTTATCAGCTAGTATATACCTTATATCATCACCAGGTTTAAAACCATGCTCATACTTATTTAATGCATTATTTAAGTCTATTCGATAGTCAACATAGAGATTACCCTCTACATCCATGATGATTGGTATATGCTGATTAGAATATGGACTAACAACCGTTGGCGACTTATCTAAACCTAGTTTTTCATAATCAATAGAATACACGCCTTCTTCGATTTCTTCACCAAACGGCGGATAAATATGTTCATTTCGGTATATATCTAACTTAACATTTATACTTCGTATTGCTTCAGTAACTTGTAAATCAATTAACTTCACACGTGGGTTATTATCAGGTGTAATTAGTGTATACTGATATATCCCACCATTTTCATACGCATTACCAGGAATTTCAGTTAAAATATTTTCTTCCTTTAGCTTTGAAAAATCAACTAAGTATTTTTCGAAAATTGGTGTATCACTACCCTTTGTTCTTATTGGAACCAATCCCTGTGTCTTCTCCTTAAACTGATCGACCGCTGATTGAACCGTTTCCAATTGATCTTGATTTGGTGCTTGATTTTTGGATAGCTGATTCTGCGGGTATAAACACCCAGTAAGTAGGATGGTAACTACTAACACGATTAACATCTTTCCATATGTATACTTCACTATAAAGCCTCCTTGCCTTACACTGTAGGACCGCTAAAAACAATGTAAAAGATAATTAAGCCACCGGTAATTAATGATAAATAGGCAAAAATTGCAACTATTCCGGCCAAAACACCTTTTAGTTTATATCGAGATAACAGAATAAGACCAATTGCTACTAGCAGTAATACCATACCTGCAAATGAAATATACATTTTTAGCATTGATTCCGACATGACACCACTCCTATACAAACAAACTGAACAATATCATTGCAACACGTATTATAACACAAAGACATATACACTCGTCCAAAAAATACGTATTCAAAATATTTCGTCGATGCTACAGACATTTTCATTTGTACCATAAAAATCCGAGATGAAGGGGGCTTACTCCATCTCGGTTTGACTAAATAATTATCCACAGCAACTCTATCCATGAATGCTTGTGCGATTTATTTTATGCGAGTATACGGCTGAATGTATCCTCACTTGCCCAAGTACGCTTATTTTTTAAATAATTGGTTTAACGAATTCATATCCATTGGTACATCATTTTTGACAATAGACTGTACAATTTTATCTTCTTTTTCCTTTGATATAGGCTTATTAGCTAATTTACTTAAATGACGAACTAGCTTTCTAACTGTTTTCTCGTCTTTAAAATTAGCATGTTTAACCGAATCAGCAACTTTGTATACGTCATCAGGATTAATATTTGCCTTTTGCTGTATTTTGTCAAAAAGACCTTTTTGGAAATTATTCACGTACTCGCCTCCCTGCTAAGTTAACTCAACACATTATATGCAGGAAGGAGTTTACGTGTTATCAGGAATACCTCTCCATTAATAATTTAGCTAGATCGTCCATTTCCTCTCTTTTCGTTCGATTCATAAGCTGCTCTACAATGTCCTTCGGATCCTTCTCTTCAAATAAAACTTGATAAATTCCCTTCGTAATTGGCATCTCTACCTGTTGTTCTTCAGCAAATTGATATGCAGCTTTCACCGTACGAACTCCTTCAACTACCATGCCCATCTGTTCAAGCACATCATCTAATTTATGTCCTTTACCTAACAGGTTGCCTGCTCGCCAATTACGGCTATGAACACTAGTACAGGTAACAATTAAATCGCCAACCCCTGGTAATCCTAAAAAGCTTAACGGATTTGCTCCTAGTGAGGTCCCCAATCTCGCAATTTCTGCTAACCCTCTTGTAATTAATGCTGCCTTCGCGTTATCTCCATAGCCTAAACCATCAGAAATACCTGCACCAAGTGCAATAATATTTTTTAGAGCACCACCTAATTCAATCCCTAAAATATCTGGGCTGGTATAGACGCGAAATGATTCATTAATAAACAAATCTTGCGCAACCTTAGCATTATCCATCTGAACTGAAGAAACTGTAACAGTTGTTGGTTGACGTAAAGCAACCTCCTCAGCGTGGCTAGGGCCAGATAATACAACAATATCTTCTTCCTTATAATTTTCTAGCTCCTCAGCAATCATTTGTGATACACGTTTTAACGTCACCGGCTCAATTCCCTTTGACGCATGGATGATTGTTACATCATGATTAAGCACATCATTCAATGACTTACAAACTTCTCGAATTGCCTTGGTTGGTACTACTATAACAACCGCTGTAACGCCATCTATTGCTTCAGTTAATATATCATATGCCTTAATATTGCTTGGAATTTCAACATCTAAATATTTGTCATTTCTTCTTGTTTCATTGATTATAGCAGCTTGGTCTTTTCGATGCGTCCATAAGTTTACCTCATGTCCATTATCAGCTAATACAATACTTAAAGCTGTTCCCCAGCTTCCAGCTCCCAATACAGCAATCTTCGTCACAAAATTCTCCTCCTCTATTGTCTTCTTCTCGCAAATAACTTAATTGGTGTTCCAACAAATCCAAATGCTTCTCTAATTTTATTTTCTAGAAATCGTTCATATGAGAAATGCATGAGTTCTGGATCATTCACAAATACAACAAAGCTAGGTGGTTTTACAGCCACCTGTGTAGTATATAAAACTTTTAATCGTTTCCCTTTTAAAGTTGGTGTAGGATTCATTGCAATTGCGTCCATAATCACATCGTTTAGCACATTTGTCGGGATCCGCTTCGCGTGATTCTCACTAGCCAATTTAATCGCAGGAATAAGCGTATGTAGACGTTTTTTTGTCATTGCGGATAAAAATACAATTGGTGCGTAATCCAAATATTGAAAATGAGCCCGTACGTTTGCTTCAAATTCTTTCATGGATTTTTCGTTTGCCTCAACCGTGTCCCATTTATTAACAACAATTACGATAGCACGTCCCGCCTCATGAGCATAGCCGGCAATTTTTTTGTCCTGTTCTCTGATCCCTGTTTCAGCATCAATTAAAACCAATACAACATCAGATCTTTCAATGGCTTTCAATGCCCGCAAAACACTGTACTTTTCTGTAGTTTCATAAACTTTCCCACGTTTTCGCATACCGGCAGTGTCAATAATTACAAAGTCTTGGTCATCCTTATGGAGCTTCGTATCAATGGCATCTCTCGTCGTACCTTCTATCTCACTAACAATAACCCTTTCTTCATTTACTAACGCGTTTACTAATGACGATTTTCCAACATTTGGTCTTCCAATCAAACTAAAATATATTGTCTCCTCGTCCTCATCGTTATCTTCCCTTTCAGGAAAGTAGTCAACAACTGCATCTAATAAATCACCTAATCCCAGACCATGTGAACCAGAGATAGGATAAGGCTCGCCAAATCCAAGCGAATAGTATTCATAAATTGATTCACGCATCTCAGGGTTATCAATTTTATTTACCGCAAGTACAACTGGTTTATTTGATTTATATAATAATTTAGCTACCTCTTCATCTGCACCAGTTATACCTTCTCGTCCATTTACAAGAAATATAATGACGTCTGCTTCATCAATTGCAATTTCAGCTTGCTGACGCATCTGAACAAGTAGCGGTTCATCTCCCATTTCAATACCACCGGTATCAATGATGTTAAAGGTAGTTGCTAACCATTCAACTTGTGCATAAATTCGATCTCTTGTTACTCCAGGAATATCTTCTACGATGGATATCCTTTCGCCAACTAATCTATTAAAAATAGTTGATTTTCCAACATTTGGTCTTCCTACAATTGCTACAACAGATTTCCTCATGAAAGGAACATCCTTTCTCTTTACGTTCAATTTTAATGTTATACCATTTTTTATTGTCCAAATAAGCGATATTGTCGTATCGATAATTATATATTGCAATCATTGAAATGTTATTTCTATATTTATCGTCACTGCTCTATGACCTTTGAACAATTTCTATAATAGCAAAAGTAGTACATATTAACAATGAAATTCAAAATCGTTAATGCCTGACGATAATAAATAACTCTTCACTTAGCTCATGGGCAATTCCATCGGTGATTGCTTCTAGATTAGCAGCTGTATCCTCAGCTTCCTTTCTATTCTTGCAGATGAAAATAGGAGCACCACCATCAATAGCTGATCTATTCGTAGTAATAACAGCCAAAATCGCCTTTTCAATTTGCATTTATGAATTTCCTCCCTTTTTCACCGAACCTGATTCTGAAGGCATGCGAATTGCATTCTCTAATACTGGTACTGCTCCAATAACCTTAATTGCCTTATCAACCTCACGAATTTGTGGCAAAATGAATACGCCTATTCGACCATCATCTAAATCCCTTTTAATCAAAGGTGTAAGTGCTGGTGTGCCGGAATCACGGAAAACGCCAAGGGTTACAGATACATCATGTAATATTGCTTGTCGTTGCCCTAGATTTGCAATTGTCGTAATGACATTCATATTCTTAGGGGTTAAGACAAACCCCATACCATACTTCAATATTTCTTCCTGTCTTTCTGGAAGCCCGATATTCATAATATAGATGTTATCGACATAGAGACCGGCTCCTTCAAAATGGAGTTGATGATGTTTTATGTCGACAATATCCTTTATCGTCGATCCACTCATTAATATTCTGCTTATTATTAAACAAGCAATTGCTGCAATCATTGCATAGTACACGTTCCATACAAGAAAAACAAGTGTGCTTATAAAGGAAGTGATAATAACTAAGTAATTTCTACTTTCGAATGATATAGCTATCCCTTCAATATATGTTTTTCCTCTTGGTACTAATTCAAAACTATCTACTTCGGTTAAGGTATTCCGCTCCATATTTCTTACTTCTCTAAACTGGGTTGCTGCAACAGTTAAAAATGTAACTGCAGTAAATTCCAACTCCATGATTGCCGGAATAGCTACCGACCCTAATGCAGCTGCAATAAAGCCCAATGATACATGAATTACCTTTCCATGAAGATATGTAGGGTATTGACGATAATCGGTACGTAACATTAGTATTCTTGCTACAGTTCCTATGATGACACCAAATAGAATTGGTAACGTATATTCATTCATTCTGACACCTCATGCATGCTTTGATTTATCCCGCATATAACTGGCAGTAATTACTCCCTCCTTCAAGCAATAGAGTGAAACCAATATTGGTAAAAGGGGATTGAACTGTGAGTAAATGTCCGATGGGTTTAAGGGCCTCTAGGTCATACCCTTGTGGTACTAACAATCAATGGGGATAAACAAAACCCTCACTGATTGAAGTTTTACTTTATGACGAAATAATTTACTTCTTCCTTTTTGTAGTATGTCTAAAATTGTTTTTATTACTATGACAAATAGGAGAATATCAAAAAATTGAATGTCGCCAATTTTTTCTAGAAAACCATATGTGGGATAAAATAATAAGCCGCTGTGCACAATTACCGCTTGCCATTAGCATCATAGCTATTTTCAAATAGTGGTATAGAACAAAAGAGCAAGCGTCCGATTAGAATCGTATCGACTGGAGCGAGCCAACGGATATAAAAGAATCACGATGAGCTTGCGGCCGATGATGACCTAGATTAGGGCGATTCGTGAAGTCGCATCGTTTCTATTTCCTAGACTACAAAAAAGGTTCTTTCTAAATTAAAGAAAGAACCTTTTTAAACAGCATCTCTATTTATTTGTATTTATTTAATTTATCACCAATAAAGTCTCCTAGTTGAAATCCAGACTGATCTTCATCCTTTTCATATTGCTTATATTCTTTTGCTTCTTGCTCTTGCTCAAGTTCTCTTATACTTAAAGAAATACGCTCTTCTTTTTCATTAACATCGAGTACTTTCACTTTCACGTTCTGACCAACTTCTAATACTTCCTGTGGTGTTCCGATATGACGGGTAGCAATTTGCGAAATGTGAACAAGCCCTTCTACACCAGATTCTATCTCTACAAATGCTCCAAAATTAACTAATCTTTTAACAACGCCTTCTACAATAGCTCCTCTTGAAATACGTTCCTCAATACCTGACCACGGACCTGGAAGTACCTTTTTACGAGATAGTGAAATACGTTCGCTATCTCTATCAACAGATAATACTTCTACTTTAATTTTATCTCCTTCTTTCACCACTTCCGAAGCATGATCAACATGCTCATGGGCAAGTTGAGATATATGAACAAGACCATCAACGCCACCAATATCAACAAATACACCAAAATTAGTTAAACGCTGTACCGTACCCTCGATTACTTGTCCAGATTCCAGTGATTGAAGTAATGATTTTTTCTTCTCTTCTAGCTCTGCTTCCTCGACAGCGCGATGAGATAAAATAACTCGATTTTGCTCTCGAACTAGATCAACAATTTTTACAGTAAGGGTCTTATCTTTATAATCACTAAAGTCTTCTACGTAGTGTGTTTCGACTAGGGAAGCAGGTATAAATCCACGTAACCCTACGTCTACAACTAAACCACCATTAACAATTTCTTTTACCTCTGTTTCAAAAACTTCATTATTTTCATATTTTTGTTGTAAGTCTTCCCATGCTTTATCTGCATCAATTGCTTTTTTAGATAAAATTACATCCTCTTCATCTATTTTTTTAACCTTTAGTGTTAGCGTGTCTCCTTCAGTTACAACATCGCTAGCTTTTTCAATATGAAGATTAGATAGTTCCCCAATTGGCAATATCCCTTCGGCTTTGTATCCGATATCAACAAGAACCTGTTTTTCATCTACTTTAACAACCGTTCCTGTTAGTGTATCTCCTACATTAACATTTGATACTTCATTTTTTGCTTCACTCATATCCATAGCCCTCCTAAATACAATTCGAAACAGAATAACTTATCTTTATTTTTGTTATTCACGTTTCCGTCATTCACCCTAAAACTAATAGAATAATACCAAAAAAAATCCCTTTTTTATAACTTCTAATAATTATAATTATTTGTCAAGTAAAGTAGTTTTAATTATTTTTTTCAATTAGTATGCTTATTTCTTCCATAATTGCATTGGCAGCTTCTTGTGCAGAAGCCTTTTTGATTCGTAATTCTTCCATTCGAACAGGCTCTCCGTATATAACCTGTAATTTGTGAAACGGTTTATATGTGCCCACAATCGCACAGGGAACAATAACTGCCTTAGATCGTAGGGCAAAAAAACCAGCCCCAGCCAGCGGTTCTCCTAGTTTACCCGTCTTACTTCTCGTCCCCTCTGGAAATAATCCAAGTGTACGCCCTTTAGAAAGTATTCCTAACCCATTGCGAAGCGCATTGCGATCACTCATACCTCTTCGAACTGGAAAAGCTTGGATGCCTAATAATAATTTCCCTAAAAATGGTTTTTCAAACAATTCCTCTTTCGCCATAAAATGAATATCTCTAGGAGAAGTTATTCCAACAACAGGAGGATCTAGGTTGGAAATGTGATTAGAGCATATTATAACTGGACCTTCCTTTGGCACATTTTCTTTACCAGTAACCTTGATTCGATATAGAGGATAAAATATAAGCGCAACAACAAATTTAGCGAATTTATATAACATGAAAGTTTCCCTCTATTTCGTATGTTTTATTTTTTTGGCTTGCTCGAGTATTTGCTGTGCTACCTCGTTTATGGTAAGTGATGTTGTATCAATTTCAAGAGCATCCTCTGCTTTAACTAAAGGTGATGCTTCCCGTTTAGAATCAATTTGATCTCTTTGCTCAATTTCTTTTTTCAATTCTGCTAAATCAGAAGCTATTCCATTTTTTATATTTTCTTCATGCCTTCTTTTTGCTCTTTCTTCAACAGTAGCTACTAAAAATATTTTAACTTCAGCATCTGGAAGTACATGAGTCCCAATATCGCGACCATCCATAACCACATCTCTTTTAGCGGCCAAGGCTTGCTGACGATTAACCATTTCACTTCGGATCTTCGGATGTTTAGCAACATAAGAAACCGTATTAGTGACTTCAAGTGAACGAATTGCTCCTGTTACATCCTGATTGTCAATAAATACCTTTTGTCCCTCTATGGTTTGCTTTAATTCAATAGTTGTTTTTAGTAGTAGTGCCGTTAGAGCTTCTTCATCGTTTACATCTACTGAATGGTTCATTGCTTGTAATGTTAAAGCGCGATACATTGCTCCCGTGTCTATATAAATACAAGCAAGTTCCTTAGCTACCATTTTTGCTACCGTACTCTTTCCTGCTGCAGCAGGTCCATCAATTGCTATTGTTAATGTATCCTTTTTCATGAAATGACTGTCATTCCTCTCATAACGATAAGTTCTATTAAAATAGGTTGAAAAAACTTGGCTAATGCCAAGTTTAAGAAAACAAACCTATTTATTATAATAACATACCCCACAAATATAGGTCTATTTCAAAACGGGGTTAACATGCTGTTATTATTCTAACGACATTTCTTTTTTTCTAGCCTCTCGCTGTTTTTCAAAACAATAACGGATAATATTTTGTTGCTCACTCGTAGACAGTGTCAAAAATTTTAACGCTGCTATTTTTATACCATGTTTTTTTTCCTGTTGAAAAGAAATAAATTCTACAATCGATCGCACATAATAATACGTACCATTTGAGAAAGGGAGCGTAAGCCAAACCTCCGCCTGACATCCAACTATTTTTATATGTTTTGGAATAATAATAGAAATTCCCCCTGCACTTAAATCAGAAGTAATCGTCGTAAATGGTTGACTGTTACTATCGATCATATGCACCGCTACATCAATTGCTGTATTAACTCTAACAAAGGTTCGTCGTTGAATTCGCTTCATATTTTCGTCAGGTAACGCAATTGCCATAGCAGGCACATTAAGCTTTACTCTTGCTATAATTTCTGAATTAAAGTGATAGATAATATCTTCTTCATCACTATAAGTTACCGATAACAACGTACCTTTTACGAATAATGTCGACTTCTGCGTTTTCATATGAACTGGATAGTCAATAAACAAATAGTTTTCGTTTTTTTCAATTACTTTACATCGGTATTTTTCTTTTTCTGTATTCCCAGCTATGGCTATTTCAATATTCAATACCGTACCAATTTTCATATTAACTCACCCTATTTCACTATAATGAACCTTTATACCTATTATTACAGAAAAATCCGAAAAGAGGAAGACAATTTTGTCCTCCTCCTACATACTACTTGCATAGTTTATTTCCGAACCACTCAATTTCTCTACTCTTTCTTCTTTTCCATCCATAGCATTAATAAATATTCGGTACGTTTCGTTTCCTAATATACCAAGAAATTCATAGGTTAAGACTTCTTCACCAAGATCATTATCAATTACGGCTAGAAATTCTTCCTGGATATCGACATTAGGATTAACCATCTCTTTTGCTTCTTCTTCACTGAGCTCTGGCGTTGGTTTTTCTCTCTCTGTATGGTTCATAAAGTAATCATTTGCTGTTAATCCAAGAATATCACCGTTATCTAACGCCACTTTAACTTCCATCGCATCGGAATAATAACGGACCCCATCTTCACTGTATAGGAAAGAGAATGCACCAATATTATCAAATTGCGTACTTTGAAATACAGTCATATTTTCAAAGTCAAATTGCTCTAAATATTTTTGCGCTTTTTTCATGCCTTGATTCAAGCTAATTTGTTTATCATTTACCGGTCTATCTACCAACAGCGTAATTGGATGTCCGCCTTTTTGCGAGAGATCCATATAGGCATTTTTCTTATCATTACGGTAGGAGATGCTGTAAACTGGGACATCTGCGCCTTTTCCGCTCTTTGTTATATTTATTTTTTCATTATTTTTTACGTTAAATAATGATTTAGCTTTTGCCAATGCTTCATCTTCACTTATTTCTTCTCCAGTTAGAAACTTATACTCATGTTTTTTGACGGAGGTATTTGAGATAGAAGCATCACCATTACCCTCTGAAAATCCTTCTACCGTTTTTTCCACAGTCTTAAACCCATCAATAATCGTGTTATCCATCTGTTCATCTTCATTCGCCATTGCTAACTGAACATCCATCCAGCGTAAATTATTTTTTAAAGCTACATGTTGAACTTGCCTTAATTCGTCTTTAATCTCACCTGACTGCTTGTATAAACTTTCTAATGATTTGGTCTCCTTATCTGACAACGGATCAGTCTCTAAATTCCTAACCGCTGTACGATAGGTAAAGTCGCCAATCTCTGAAAGAAATTCTTCCGTTTTATTAAACGGTAGTAATCCTAGCGGTAATTGACCGACATCAGAGAGTGCCTCTGATGTTATACGCCATATTTCTACGAGCTGTGGCGATAATCGTTGATCTGAATTCATAGCTAATGCAGAGCCAATTTTATCATTCAGTAGATCTACGTGATAGGTGAGCTCATGAAAGGCTCGTTGATACGTATTTTCAGCTTGGATAAGAATTGCGTTTTTTTCCTGATGTTCTTGGTAGCCCCAGAAAGCTGTACCTGCAATCCCAATTGCTAAGACAGCGATTAGTATCCAGCGAAACATAATAAACACCCTTTCTATTTACAAAATATATGTTTTCCTATTTTCTTGATTTGTGGTCGTGACCATATCCACGCCGATGTTGCTGTATCTGGATTAAAATAATACTGTGCATTCCCTGATGGATCCCAGCCGTTTATCGCATCTAGCACTGCTTTCCTTGCAGTTTCATTTGGTGTTAACCAAATTTGTCCATCTGCAACAGCAGTAAAGGCTCGAGGCTCAAAAATTACACCAGAAACATTATTAGGGAAAGTAGGACTTTCAACCCTATTCAAAATTACTGCTGCCACTGCAACTTGTCCGACATATGGTTCCCCTCTTGCTTCACCATAAACAGCATTTGCCATTAATTGAATATCATTTTGTGAATATCCCTGCGGCACATTAACAGCTGTATTGCTATCGGCTTGATTACCACCAGTAGCACCTCCACCAGTATCCTGGTTTTTATCTGTTCCACCATAATGGGTAAAGTCTTTTCCTTGATTAATTTGTTGCTTGACATACGACTCATCATATTCACTGGCTTTTACTAGTTTTGCCTTTGTAGCAGCACCGGCAAGCCCATCAATTTCCATACCAAATTCATATTGAAAATTCCGTAAAGCCCAGTATGTTCCCCAGCCAAAAACACCATCAATTTTCCCATTATAAAAACCTAAATATTGTAACCTAGCTTGCAATTCTATAACGTCATCACCGACTGCACCGTGCTGAATTACTTGTGAACTGAAAGCATGGACAGGTTTATCTGGTTGTGATACTTGTATTCCAATAAATAAAAAACATATAATAAATAATGTAATCGGTCGTTTTTTATTCCTCATCTGTTATCCTCCTGCTATCTCATATTGTCTATCTATTTTTTGACTAAATCATGTTTTTATTCATGAATCGTTCACTTGGACTAATACCGGACTTTGAAGTGCATAAAATTAGGAGAAGCACAAGTAAACGTAGCATAACTGTACTTAAAACGCGTGACGTTTTATAAAGTAGCTGAGCCTTGTATTTAATACAAAGAAATACAGACACATCGAATTCTGATATAATTAGAACAAAAGCGCAAGCGCCCGATTCGAAACATAGCGACTAGAACGAGTCAATGGAGATAAAAGAATCAAGGTGCTCTTGCGAGCAGATGATGACTTATCGGTGCGATTCGTGAAGTCGCCTAATTTCTAGGAAACTGGAGCTGAACGCGCTCAGCACGCCCATATTTATCCACGTGGAATAATTTTATATTTTCCTAAACTAAAAAAATCCTCTTTACTTAACGTATAAGAGGATTCTTAGCCTTCTTTTCTATTTTGTACATCGACTGTAGATGCTTTATGATCTGTATCTATTAAAAGATAGTGATTCATTGGTTCATTAGCTAATTTTACTCTGCGTAATCCTATAATCCATAGAATAATCATAAATGGGGCAAGCAAAACTACCCAATTACTAGCGACTTCGACAAGAATATAATTATAGGTGCCGTGCAATAAAAAAGGAAACAAAAATGCGAGTAGTAAATTTTTTGGTTTTTGTAACGGGTAAAGCTTCGCCTTCCCAAAATAATAACCCATAATCACTCCAAATAATGCATGAGAGGAAACTGGAAATAAGGCTCTTGTAAATGCATAGCTTATTCCATTTGTAAACAAATATAATACATTTTCAAGCGTCGCAAAGCCAAGACTGATGGCTACTGCATATACAATTCCATCATAATGAGCATCGAATTCTGAATGATGAAATATAGCATACATGAAAATAAACCATTTAAAGAACTCTTCTAATAAAGAAACAAGAAAAAAAGACTGTAAAAAATTATTAGTAATCAACTCTTCAGATTGAAATACATATTGAATAAACATGATTGGAAACACAAGTAACATACCTAGAACAAAGGTACGAATAATTAATGGCAAGGGTTCGCTATAACGATCCTTTAAATAGAAAAATGACATTAAAGCTAATGCTGGTGCTATTCCAGCAGATAAAATTGAAAACATAGCTTTTAACCTCTTTCACTTCCAATACAATAATCGTATCATTAAGTATAGTGAATGAAAATAGAAAATTATAGCAGGTGATTAAAATGAAGAAAATACTTATCCTCCATACTGGCGGGACCATCTCAATGGTTGAAAATAAAGAGACAGGTGCAGTAAATACAACTAGCCAGCATCCACTAACAGATTTAACCCACCACTTAAAAGCATATGCAAATATCGATGAGCGTATTGAGCTTTCATTACCCTCACCACAAGTAACACCGAAGCATATGTTACAATTAGCCAAAATAACAGAAGAGATGCTACCGTTCTATGATGGTATTGTAATTACACATGGAACAGATACATTGGAGGAGACTGCCTATTTTATTGATCTTTTACTCGATACTGATAAACCAATAATAATAACTGGTGCAATGCGTTCAAGTAATGAAATTGGTTCAGATGCTCTATACAATCTAATTAGTTCAGTTAGAGTTGCTGTATCCGATCAGGCGTCTAACAAGGGCGTGTTAGTAGTTATGAATGATGAAATTCATACGGCTAAAAATGTGACGAAGACTTCAACTAGTAATGTAGCTACCTTCCAAAGCCCACAATATGGGCCGCTTGGAATAATTACTAAAGACTCTATTATTTTTCATCACACCGTCATTAAACGATATGCTTATCCAATTAACCAAATTGAGAAACAGGTTTTTTTATTAAAAGCTTATGCTGGTATGGACGCAACAATCCTTGAGGCTATTCATAAAATAAATCCAGACGGTATTGTAATCGAGGCATTAGGGCAAGGAAATCTTCCAAAAGAAACAATTGTACCAATACAGCAAATGGTCCAGCAACATATACCTGTAATTTTAGTATCTCGATGCTACCAAGGTGTTGTACAGGCTACATACGGATACGATGGCGGCGGAAGACAATTAAAGGATATGGGAGTTATCTTCGCGAATGGCTTGACTGGTCCAAAGGCTAGAATTAAATTACTCATTGCACTAGAAACAACTAAGAATATGGCTGAATTACAATATATCTTTGAAAATGAATTTTAGCTTTCTACAAGTCAGGAACCTACATTGTCGGAACAGAACATAATAACCCAAAGCCGAACGAAGAGGTAGTTACCCCAGAAGTTAGACTTTTCACACTAATTTCTGGGGGCGTACCAATCCATTCGGCTTTTTCTACTCAAAGCTATTTTATGGTAGTCTAGGAAATGATAAAATTTGCCCATGTGGATAAAAGGGGCGTGTTGAGCAGCGTCCTTCAACTTACACACAGTGCCATTATTTTATAATTTCTTTCCTGTTCTTGTTCGTCTATAGAGAGGCGAGCATTGATGTTGTTCCCATCCTCAACTTTTGCTGTGGATTGATTTTGCAATTGCTTCTCCATGGAAACGTCCATTTTCAATAAAGATTTTATTATTATTAAATCCTGCTGCAACTACGCCAGCTATATAAATACCGGGTATATTAGTTTCATAATTTCTTTCATTAAACCTCGGCATCCCTGAATCTTTATCTATTTCTACTCCCATAGAAGTAAGTAAAGAAATATCAGGTCGATATCCTGTCATTGCAAAAACATAATCATTCGGGATAGTTTTAGTTTCCCCATCCACTTCATATACAATCGCTTCCTCAGTTACGTTACAAACCTTACCATTAAAGATCATATTCACTTCTTCTTTTCGAACAAGTGAATCAAATTCTGGCAAAATCCAGGGCTTAATACTCTCCGAATAATTACTACCTCTATATATAACGGTTACTTCTGCACCTGCTTTATGCAATTCAAGTGCTGCATCTACGGCTGAGTTCTTTCCACCGATCACTACTACACGCTTTCTAAAATAAGGATGACCTTCCTTGAAATAATGCATCACCTTATCCAACTCTTCACCTGGAATGCCCATCATATTTGGTTGACCATAATAACCAGTAGCAATTACAACATTATCTGCTTCATACTCTTGTTTTTCGGTTCTCACATGAAATCCATTATTCGTTTTCTTAACGGAGGTTACCTCTTCAAATGTATTTATACGTAATTGCTTACGCTCCGCAACAGAGCGATAATAAGCTAATGCTTGATTGCGGACTGGTTTGTGCTTTTCGGTAATGAAAGCTACATCGCCTATTTCTAGCTTTTCACTTGAGCTAAAAAAGGTTTGATGCGTTGGGAAATTATAGATAGCATTGACGATATTTTCTTTTTCAATTACTAGTGGACGATATCCAAATTTTTGAAGTTCAATAGCACAGGACATACCACAAGGTCCAGCACCTACGATAATAACTTTTTCTTGTTGCATGAATAAAACACTTCCTTCTAACTAGAATTCCACGAGAATATTCACGAATAATGAGAAAAACTCTTACCTTACTTACTTGGATAAGAGTTTTCCGTCATTAATCATCTACTCATGGTTTTCTTTTTTATACCCAGCCGCGGAATCTCGAAGCCTCAGCCATTTTTCGAACACCAATCATATATGCAGCTAAACGCATATCTACTCGTCTCGTCTCAGCTGTATTATAGATAGAGTTAAAAGATTTAACCATAATTTCATGAAGTTTCTTATCAATTTCTTCTTCTGTCCAATAATAACCTTGATTATTTTGAACCCATTCAAAATAAGAAACAGTTACACCACCTGCAGAAGCTAATACATCGGGTACTAACAATATGCCTCGTTCACTCAGTATTCGTGTACCTTCCATTGTGGTAGGTCCATTTGCAGCTTCAACTACAATGCTTGCTTTGATCTTATCAGCATTCTCTCCAGTAATTTGATTTTCAACAGCAGCTGGTACTAGGATATCACAATCAAGCTCTAATAGATCTTTATTTGAAATTGTATTATTAAATAATTTGGTAACCGTTCCAAAACTGTCTCTTCTATCCAGCAGGTAATCAATATCAAGTCCTTCTGGATCATAAAGAGCTCCATATGCATCGGATATACCTACAACTTTCGCACCAGCATCATGCAAAAATTTAGAAAGAAAGCTTCCCGCATTCCCAAATCCTTGAACTACTACTCTTGCTCCCTTAACATCTATTCCTTTTTTCTTTGCAGCTTCGTTAATACAAATTGTAACACCTTTCGCAGTTGCAGATTCCCTACCGTGTGAACCTCCGAGAACAATTGGTTTACCAGTTATAAACCCAGGACTATTAAATTCATCAATACGGCTATATTCATCCATCATCCATGCCATAATCTGAGAATTTGTAAAAACATCTGGAGCAGGAATATCTTTTGTAGGACCTACAATTTGACTGATAGCTCGTACATATCCTCGACTTAATCCTTCTAACTCACGGAAGGACATTTCACGGGGATCACAAATAATTCCACCTTTTCCTCCTCCATATGGTAAGTCTACAATACCTGCTTTTAAACTCATCCATATAGATAATGCCTTCACTTCTTTTTCTGTTACATCCGGGTGGAATCTTACCCCGCCCTTTGTAGGGCCTACTGCATCATTATGCTGTGCACGATACCCAGTAAAAACCTTAATTGACCCATCATCCATACGAACTGGAATTCTTACTGTCATCATTCTGATCGGGTCTTTTAACAACTCAAAAACTTCATCAGGGTAACCCAATTTCTCCAATGCAGTTTTTACAACAGTTCGTGTTGAACTTAATACATCCATTTTCTTATTCGTGTCTTTGGTAGAGTCTGCTGCGTTATCGGCTACCATGAATTTACCTCCTAGAATATCTATAAATATTTAGTAATAGCTGTACTCAGAGATTAGTATACACCTTCACTACAAATATGCAATAAAATCACTTCATTTTTTATAATAATTATCCTCTTGTCGGAATTGACTGATTATTCTTATGCAAAATAAAAGAAAACGCTTTACTTTTTCAAAAAATAATTGCCGAAGCTCTCTATTTTAGCTGTAAATTACTGTAAAAGCTTCGGTATATATTTTTGATCTAATTAAGTAGCACATTAAAGATTAAAAGCACTTTTTTCTTCCACTTCTTTGTGGGTATATTTTCCTTCATATCAATTTATTTAAATTTAGCTCTAATTTGTTCGACCGCATGAGATGGAAAAATTATCTTACCATACTCTTTTAAGCGATGTGACGTTATAATACTTGGATAGGCATATTCTGACATGACAGCTATAATATCTTCACGGTTATGATTCTCTAAATCATCATCTTGAAGTAGCATATAATATGTGCTATCCATATGATAAACTTGGCCGCCTTCTATGGATAGTGCGGACAAATTATTAGAAACATGTATGACATCTTCGAAATCTAAAAATGAGAAAAGTAGCTCTTTACTTTCATCTAACGTAACTTTCATCTCAATGAAATCATCATCCCAATGCAGGGTTTCGATATTTTGAGTTACAATTACATGCATCCCTTGCGCCTGCATTAAATGCACTTGTACCAGTAGCATGCCTTCAAGTTCAAAACCCAGCTCCGAGCTTGCTTCATACATCATATCACTAAATAAATTTCGGACACCTGATGCATCATACCATAAATCCTCTTTCGTAAATCCTCGTTCAATTAAATCATCAAATGTCAAAAAAATTGTAAACTGATTATCGGACACTCGTTCAATACGCATATAGCATCCTCCTTTATGAGCTGTATTTTCATTTACAAACATAACTCCATGCTATTTATAACATACGTTACTAAGCTGCACAATACAATATAATCATTCTATTGTAGTTCTTTTATACACTATATGCTAATGGAGTTATTCTTGAACTTGACAACGTCACTTTTACGTTAATTTTTCAAATGTAATCACATGACATTGAGAATTGGTTCCTAATCGAAAAGGTAATGATGAATAACCATATCCTTCACTAATTAATATCTTCGTATTTTTATATTTATCTAAGCCTCCGCGTTCATATGGTCCAACTCCCATTATTCGAATTTGTCCTCCATGTGTATGCCCCGCTAACGCAATATCAATTGATTGTAACTCTTGATCAGATAAGAGGTAGAAGGCCTCAGGATCATGGGTGAGTAGAATCATAAAGCTTCCCTGCGCGCCCTGCATCGCCAAATCTAATCTCGGCTCTCCATATGTAAAACAATCTAGTCCAAGTATGCTAATTGTTCGATTACCCCGAATTATGGTATCATTCGAATTCGTTAAAATGATTACATTTTCTTGTCTAAGCATTCGTTCTAATCGATCTGGTTGTGCTTCATAATCGTTATTTCCCCAAATGAAATAAATAGGTTGTTGCCATTTTTTTAAACGCCTAATATTTTTTATTGTTCGCTGCAATGGTACAAATTTTTCTGTAATGTCTCCACCAATAATGATAATATCAATAGGTTCTTTTATTTTCTCAATCGTTTTTTTATTTATTCTTCGACGATGAATGTCAGATATAAAAAAGATACGAAAATTAGTGAATTGGTCTGGAATTTGCTTATCTGTTACATGGTGATACAGCAATCTATCGTGATGTGCTAAAAAGATCATTCTAAAAACAAGAACCAAACCCGCACAAATAATTATCCCAAGAATAGCCAATCTCTCATACCCCTTTACGTTTACCGTTAGCTAAAAGATCAACCTGTTTTATCCCGCATATAACTGGCAGTAAGCACCCTCTTCAAACATTTAAGTGAAACCAAGGATGGGTTAGTGAGGGGGCAACTGCCAGTAAATGTCCGATTGGTTCTACTTACCATCCGTAGGGAAAAATAAAACCCCACGGATGGAAGTTTCACTTTATCCCGCATATAACTGGCTGTAAGCCCCTCTTCAAACATTTAAGTGAAACCAAGGATGGGTTATGAGGAGGCAACTGCCAGTAAATGTCCGATTGGTTCTACTTACCATCCGTAGGGAAAAATAAAACCCCCCACGGATGGAAGTTTCACTTTATCCCGCATATAACTGGCAGTAAGCACCCTCTTCAAACATTTAAGTGAAACCAAGGATGGGTTAGTGAGGGGGCAACTGCCAGTAAATGTCCGATTGGTTCTACTTACCATCCGTGGAAAATACAAAATCCCACGGATGGAAGTTTCACTTTATCCCGCATATAACTGGCAGTAAGCCCCCTCTTCAAGCATTTAAGTGAAACCAAGGATGGGTCATGAGGAGACAACTGCCAGTAAATGTCCGATTGGTTCTACTTACCATCCGTAGGGAAAAATAAAACCCCACGGATGGAAGTTTCACTTTATCCCGCATATAACTGGCAGTAAGATCCCTCTTCAAACATTTAAGTGAAACCAAGGATGGGTTAGTGAGGGGGCAACTGCCAGTAAATGTCCGATTGGTTCTACTTACCATCCGTGGAAAATACAAAATCCCACGGATGGAAGTTTCACTTTCTTAGTTAATGGTGCTATCCATGACATTATTCATGAGCTGTGGTATATCTCCCCCAAATAGATAGTATACCCCAATTAGGATTATGATTAATAGGAATATAATTAAAATAAATCGTCTGAATGGTAAACTTATTTTTATATGTGTATGCTGCTTTTTATTTCCGTGAACTTCTTTGCGGGGAGGTAAATTAAGGATATCTACTTCCCTTTGTTCAAGCTGTACTTCTTCTGATTCTATAGATTTATTCATTTCAGGATCTTTAATACTTTCTACTTCATTTAATAATTTCCTTAATTCTTCCGCCTGATCTTCTTGTTTGCTTAATTGCTGGCTCATTGTTTCCACACCTCACTTTTAAAACGTATAAATAACCCCAGTAAACTATCTATTAGAAAATGAGTAACAATGGTTACTATTAAATTTTCGGTTACATAGAACAGATACCCAAGATAAAAGCTAACAATGACTACGGAGATAAGAAGTACAGGTTTTTTTAGGTATCTAATGTGAACGACTGCAAAAATAATGCTTGCACTTATGTAACCAAAGGTGGTTTGCAGCAAACCGCGAAAAAGCAATTCCTCCGCTATAGCTACTAGCAATGCTATAAAAAAAATAAAGAAAATGGGCTGCTTATGGAATAGTTTGTAATTAATACCACCATCATCATAATACGTTGTAGGAAGGATGACGATTAGTATAATTTCAATTCCAGCAATTAATAAACCAGATAATACCCCATAAAAAACGATTTCTGAAAAATCCCAGCTAAATAATTCACGCCATTGCTCTTCAATAGGATCGAATACGAAGACACTTCCAATAAAAGCAATAAGAAGTAATAGAAGCTGCGATATAACTAGGTGCTTCCGTAACGATTTATCTTCCATCTGTAATATCAATTGTTCACGTTGTTTCATGTATATCTCCATGTAAAAGCTTTTCCTGTAATTTTTCTCTCCATGTTTTTGGTTCTGTACGTTTGATTGTCGTCTGTACCGGATTCCATTCATCCCAAGAAAATCCACAATTGCTACAACATAGAGAAGTCGGGGTTGCATAAGATGTCTGGAACTCTTGGTATAAATGCTTGCGAAAACACGCTTTTTGCTGAATCCAATGAATCATTTTTGTTAGCTTCTGTTCTTTTAAATGTGTACGACTGTTACGATGTTCAATTATTTTGTGCAAAGCACGCTGCCAATTACGTTGATCATAAAAAATACGATTTTTTTTAATAATACCATGTTTTTCTAATTGATACTGCATAAATCGCCACTGTACTTCATTCATTTGAAAAATCCCCGCTCGTTCGTCCATCTGTTCTGGTAAGCTTTGATTTGATGAAAATAACGTGAATAGTCGTTTAAATACAGAAGTGATATCGGATTCCAATGGCAATTCTTTCTTTATTATATTCTTCGGCAAGTGAATGTCTTTTATGGAGAATAATAGTAAACTTATACTTTGCTCACCATCTCTCCCTGCTCTTCCCACCTCTTGAATGAATGCTTCCATTTGTGGAGGCATGTGGTAATGAATAACCAAACGTATGTTAGACTTGTTTATCCCCATTCCAAATGCACTAGTGCAGCAAACAATATCTAATTGATTGTTCATAAATTGCTGTTGAATGGTAACTCGATCATGCTGTTCCATTCCACCATGATAAACAGCTATTTGATAGGAAAGCTTATTAGATAGCTCATGTGCTACGTCTTCAGCCACTCTTCTACTGGAAAAGTAGATTAGTGTTGGAACTCGGTATCTCTTGAATAAACGAGCCATCGTATCTAGTTTTTCGCTATCATCATTTACATGCTGGATATAAAACGCAATATTGTCTCGATCCATGTCATGAACATGTTTAATCGTTCCTTTTCTACCTAATGCTTCAATAATATCTTCTTGCACTTTTGGTGTGGCGGTAGCACTCAAAGCTAATACTGGTGGATTTCCATAACTTTCTATACTCTGACTTAACTTTAAATAATCTGGTCTAAATTCATGTCCCCATTGCGATATACAATGCGCTTCATCGATAACAAATAAGCTGATTTGCAGCTGACGAAGCTTCCTTTGTAGCTTATCCTGTTGCAATAGTTCAGGAGATAGGTAAATTAATTTATATGTATGTAGTTGATTCCATACAGTATACCGTTCAGACCTATTCATAAAACTGTTAATAGCAACTACCTGCTTAAAATTCATAGCCTTTAGATGTTTTACTTGATCAATCATTAAAGATATGAGAGGTGACACTACAATTGTTACTCCATCCAGCAGTTTAGCTGGAAGCTGATAGCAGATCGATTTGCCAGAACCAGTTGGTAATATGCCTAATACATTCTCCCCCCGCATAACATCTTCAATTATTTCACGTTGTCCTTTACGAAAAGCATCATATCCAAAATGCTTCTTCAACTCATGTCTTAAATTTAATTGATTTTCTACATTATTCACCTATTTTCACTCCATGGTTTAAAACTGCTAATACTAATCGAATTTGAAAATAATCGATACGATTAGGAACATGTTCTTTAATTACACTTAATTTATACGAATTAGTTTCAACATGAGCATTAATAATTTCTTGTTGATCTGCTTGGGATACGTACTTTTCTATAGGGAAATGAACGTCGTACAAGGCAATTTCCACAATATGATCCTGAATCGTATTTATTTTAAGATTTCTGATACGTGCTATCCTCTGCACCGGCATTCCGTTTTTCAGTAATTGATAAGTAGCTTGAGCTGTCTTTGTTAATGATGTATTCGCTGATAAATCATCTGCTATACTGGCCAGATAAGGGAAACAATCTTTTTCTCTTTCAACGGTTTCCAATATATAGTGTAAGTAAGCTGTAATTTGGAGCTGTATCTCATCTTTTTGTACACCATACTGCTGTGCTAATTGATAAACACTTTTGCCAAAGTTCTTATACCCTGTTAACCGATCAACAAACATTTCGGCAACAATATCAGGAAATCGGCTAAGCAACATTTCTAATTCCTCATAGAAATGTAGTAAGACCTTTGATCGTGTTGGCTTTATTTTTATATAGTACCACTTCACCCATACTTCCACTTCCTTATTTTCAATTACAGGGATAAAGTTAAAATTGCTCATCCTACTATTTATCAATGTTTGGAGTAATAATCGTAACCTATCGAAATAAATTTTTTCTAACCCGGCAAAACGAAAACCGTTCAATAATTTTAACGTTGAGCTTTCTCCCACCTCGTTTAATCGCCTGCTTCCTACAGGAGTCAGTTTATATATTTGTTTTTCTTCATTACATATCCTTAAACAGTCTTCCTTTATTAAATAACGTATTTGTTTTTGGAAAACCGCTTTATCCAAACTGGGATAAACACCATAAAAACTTTTTAATTGGTACATGTGAATATCTTGTACAGTCTGAATCGATTTTTTACCTGTTATAATGTGAAAGATAGCTGATATGGATCGCTCTTTGTTTAAATATGAGGTGCTCGTCAAAATGATCCCATCTAGTATCATTTTTTTCCCCCTTTTTCAATCGATTCTTCAAACGATAACATTATAGGTAATGACACTATTTATTTTCCAGTTTACACTATTGCAGGAGAAAGATAGCATACTTCAAAGAGCTAGGAGATATAAATCATTGCAAAAGTAGATAGAGAAAATATACTGCTTGTGGTACAGTAGTCACCTGTGACTATGATTATGATAAGGCAAGTATCCCTTATGTTGGACATGGCGAGAATCGTGGCATTCTTCCATTACAAGCATCATCTATTAGATATTTACTAAGCTACATCTCACCTATCCAACCGTTTCGTAACTTCTGTTTACAGAAACTCTTTACAGTAGATAGACTATACATATAGTTTACAACAACCCAAACCATAGAAAAAGGGCTGTCCCAAAAGTCATGAAATAGGAGGTAATCCAAATAAATGCAAATAAAGAAGAAAACCGACCTGTTAAAATTATCACGATCGGTTTTTAAGATTTAAGACAGTGTCTTTATTTTTTTATTGGATTTGCGGCAACAGGTACCGGAATTGGCTTTGTTAAATCATATTCCCCTACACGTTCTATAGAAGCATTTTCAAATTGCACTTCCACATATCCATAGCTCTTGGCTGTCATTAATATTGATTCAATCATCGTTATTCCTTCTTCATTATTTGTCAAGCTAGAGTCATTTCTAAACTCCAACCGTAAAGACTGATCATTTGAATGGATCGAGAATTGCATATCTTTAGGAATCGTTCGCTCAACATGATACGATTCTTCACTTGTTTTTAGCTTATTAATCGCATCAACAATTGTTTCATGTTCCTCATTCGGTACTTGTATAAGCCTTTTTTGTGCTGCTTGATCGTATAATTTATAACTAAACGTTTTCGTTTCTTTTATCGACATTTCCTTCACTCGGCCCATCTCACCAAAGTCCACGTTATCTAAATTCCCAGTAAATTTAACCCTTTCTATTTGGTAGGGCTGAAACATTACAGCTAACATTCTCTGGAACATTCCAGTAGTAGCTGTACCATTACCAAGTGAAAAGCCATTCGGTAAATTTAAGCTAACTTGATTATTCTCCTCATCAAATTGGTACTTGATATCCCGGAATAAATAGATGTCGTTGTCTTGATTAGTGGTTGCTATCAACTGATCCAATTGATTATAAGCCTCATTTACACTTGAGTCAGGAACAATGAAGGTTAGAGGGATGATATACTGCATTTGTTTTTCTGCGACAGCTGCATATACGAGTTGATCTGAAGATTCCGTTTCATTAACAACTAACGAGCTATTCACAGTTGAACTATCTTGTTTCTCCAATATATTTCCTTGACCAGCCATGTCTTGCTCCTCTCCTTCTAAGCCTAAACCACTTTCCTCTTTGCTTTCCTGATTAAATTGCTTTACATCGTTAACGGATTTATCACTCATCTCTTGCTGGTTCCTATCCATGATCGACGGAGCTATCATGAAAAACAGGATAGCTACTGCTGTAACAAGGCCAAGTACTGGAAAAATTTTATGTGACTTTTTAGTATGTTGCGCAGAGGAAATACGTTGATAAATCTCTTCTTTAGATCGTTTATCTTCAATTTTAGGTAATTGGTTAAGTTGTTCAATTAAGTGTTTATCCCGATCATCATTGTGATTCATCTACGTTCTCCTCCTTCATCTTGATTTTCTATATATGTACGCAATGCCTTTAAAGCACGATGCTGGGTTGTTTTCACTTTACTTTCACTAAAATTTAATATTTCCGCCGTTTCCTTTATAGAAAATGACTGCATGTATCGTAAAATAATGACACTCTTTTGATCAATTGTACATTGATCTAAACAGTTGTAAATTTGTTTCAGTTCCTCACTCTGAATCGCTACTTCATCAGGCAATGGATGAACATCCTCGATTTTTTCTCCTTTTGTTGTCCAATCAAAAAACGTAAGTATTCGTTTTCTTTTTCTGTTTTGCGACCGAAAATAGTCAATGGTTACATGTCTCGCAATAGAAAATAACCAAGTTCTAACACTACTATCACCTTTAAAATGATGGTGTGATTTTAGTACTTTAATATATACTTCCTGAACGAGATCTTCAGTTGTCAACCTATCCTTTACCATATAAAAAACAAACTGATATAAATCTTTATGATACTTTTCATACAATTCCTCAAAAACGATCTCCATTAAGATCCCCCGTTCACCTTCAATAGTCGCTTAAACCAATAAAAAGGTTACATTCAATTATCTATAACTATAAATTGACAGGAGCATATGTGCAAGGATACACGACATAATTTTAAAGAGAACAAAAGCACAGGCGCCAGATGAGAAACGTAGCGACTGGAGCGAGTCAACGGAGATAAAGGAATCACGGTGTGCTGGCGAGTCGATGATGACTTAGATTAGGGTGATTCGTGAAGTCACCTAGCTTCTGGGCGCTGGAGCTGGACGCGGCTCAACACGCCCATCTTTATCCACTTGGGCTAATTTTATAATTTACGAGTCTATAAAAAAATACTGACTCAACGGTCAGCATTTTTCTTAGCAAATGTATCTGCTGCATATTTCTTTACTAAATAGCTAATAAAAGGATAAAAAAACATCATAAACACGGCATTACCAATTGCGTGGTTTGTATCAAATAAAAGACCACTAAAATAGTAAGCCCGAAACTCCCCACTTATCTGATAGTTTGTTAATGAAATAATCAAACCATAAAAATACCCACAAAAAATTGAAAAAAATACAATAAAAGGAAAAGATATGCGGGTGAAAACATTTCCGATAATTCCACTTATTAAACCGATAATCCCCCAAGCAACGGTTTGCCATATCACCCAAATCCCCATACCCAACAGCATATTAGAAACAAATGTTATAAGTAACGATAGTATTACAGCAGCACCCGGCCCCAAGATCAAACCAGTAATAATTATAATGGACGTAACGGGCTGTACATTTGGGATAAAAACGAAGGCGTATCTCCCAACAATAGCTAGTGCTGCTAAAATCGCTAATAAGGTTAATTTATATGGGTTCAATTACATCATTCCCAAGCTTGGAAATCAAAAACGACCTTATCATCAGGCTTTAGTTCATACTCAGCAGCACCTACCTTTGCCATTTCTCCATTAACTGTATAAATCCAGCCCTTCTTTTCTCCTTCTTTAGCAGCTACCCTTTCAATTGAAGTAATGAACGTACCATTCTGTTCTGTTTCAATGTAGAAGTTCTCCTCCATGACATCCATTAAGATATCACCTTCTTCAATGGGTACCTCCTTTTCGTGAATATATTCCTCACCATGATCTTTTGTAATGGTTATTAGGACTGTTTCTTCAGACTGCTCTGTGTTACTCCCTTGATTTTCTGTTGTATTATTTGCTTCTTTCTGTGTAGCTTGATCTGTTGAATCTTCAGTACCACATCCAGCTAATAATACAACAACCATAAACACAGCTATCAACCGAAACATCCATTGCTTCATTGTTATCCTCCCCATTCCTTCCATATTTGCAAACATATCATAACATAAATTTAACTTTCCTTGTTTTTCGGTATTTTAAAACTAAAGGCTGTACCTTGATTTATTTTACTATTCACATTAATGATTCCATTATGTGCATCAATAATATTCTTTGCAATGGCTAAGCCTAAGCCAGTACCTTTTTTCTTCTTATCTCTCGTTCTTGATTTATCGGCTTTATAAAAACGTTCAAAAACAAAAGGTAAATCTTCTTCAGGAATTCCGCTACCACTATCTTCAATCTCAACCTGAAGTCCATGTTCATCATTAGAAACTTTTACTTTAACAAATCCCTGTTCACTTGTATGACGAATTGCATTATCAATGAGATTTGTAAAAACTTGTTCAATTCTGTCTGGATCAATTTGTACATATGCTTCACTTAGCTGCTTATCTAGCGAGAGAGTAATTTGATTATCTAAAGCTAATCCATTAAATTTCTTTAGGATTCTCTCTACATATTTTTCTACTTCTACGGTTTCTAAATTTAAGTGAATATGACCTGCCTCCATTCGGGCAAGATCCAATAATTCATTGACTAGTCTTCCCATACGTAAAGACTCTTCATGAATGATTTGTGCGAGCTCATTCTTTTCTTCTTTTGATTCAGCTATATCATCTACAATGGCTTCACTATACCCCTGAAGCATCGAAATCGGCGTACGTAATTCATGTGAGACATTAGCAATAAAGTCCTCCCTAAGTTTATCCATTCTTCTTTCTTCTGTCATGTCACGAATCACGGCAACCGCTCCTCTTACATAGGATTGATCATATAATGGGGTCATTACCATTACCCAATTTCTACCTTGTAAACTAAGCTCGTGAATCGCTTCCTTTTCACCCTCTATAACTTCTTGTAAAATCTCATTTAATTCGCTAGGAAGCTTTCGTTCTTCTTGCTGATTTTGCATATTATTTTCATAATACCAATCTTCGATAAATCGTTCTGCAGGTGAATTTGTTACAATCATATCTCCACTACGGTTTAGTGTAATAACACCATCTGCCATAGAACTTACGATACTTGATAATTGTTCTTTCTCTTGCCGTAATGCATTTAAATGGAATTTCAATTGTCTGCCCATACGATTAAATGCTAACGCTAGTTCTCCAATTTCATCATGTGTTAGTATTGGGACCTTTGTATTAAATTCTCCTCTAGTTAAATCAAATGCTGCTTCACGCATCTTGATTAACGGGGAAGTTATTCTCGTCGATAAGAAAAAGGCAAAAATAGTAGTCAAAACAATTGCAATTCCTGCTGCAAGAAATATTCTTTTTGTCGTCTCTGCTTTCGTTTGATCAATTACATCTAACGATTGATATACAAAAACTGCACCCTCTTGGTTTTCTATAGGAATTCCAACAATCATAGCTTCCATTTGATTCCCTGGTAGAAAGAGTTGTTTTCTTACTTGCCTATTCGTGGTTAAAACTTCTGATAAGTCTTCTTCGCTTTCAATCCACTCTTTTTGTAATTTTAACAGATTTTTATCTTCACTATTCGACACCCATAGTTCCCCATCTTCAAAAACGATAGCAACTCTGCTCGCTGGGTCTTTTACACGTTCGGTCGTCTCCATAACATTGGACTTTTGTTGGGATTGAACAAGTACAGATACCTTCGTTGCTGTTTGGTGCATATCTTGCTCTGCTTCCTGAATATGAAAATCCTCAAAAAATTGTAATAGTAAAATAGTCAAAATAAACAATACAAAAGAAACTAGCAATAGGATGGTTATTGCTAGTTTACCAACAACACTTCGCCAAAACATTATTATTCATCCACCTCAAATTTATAGCCTACACCCCATACTGTCACGATCATTTTTGCTGCCTCTTTAGAAACATGATTCAGCTTCTCTCTTAATCGTTTAACATGGGTATCAACTGTCCGTAAATCTCCAAAGAATTCATATTGCCATACTTCCTTTAGCAAATGTTCACGATTAAATACTTTATCAGGAGATTTAGCTAAAAAACACAATAACTCATATTCTTTTGGAGTTAGACTTACTTCTTTTCCGTCAGCAGTTACTCGATGTGCATCATGATCAATCGTAATGTGTGGGAAGACCATAATATTTTTTGTCGCAGATTCTGTTTCATTAAACGATGAACTGGTCACCCTACGAAGGATTGCTTTCACACGTAATACCACTTCACGTGGACTAAACGGTTTAACAATATAATCATCAACACCTATTTCAAATCCTTGGACACGATTAGCTTCTTCCCCTTTTGCCGTCAGCATAATAACAGGTGTGTCTTTTTCTTTCCTTAGCTCCTGGCAGACTTCGATTCCATCCATTTCTGGCATCATGATATCCAACAGAATAACATCATAGTCATTATTTAATGCGAGCTCTAATGCATCCGTTCCATTTTCTGCTTCTTCCACAGTAAAACCATCACGCTCCATATACATACGTAATAATCGTCGAATTCTTTCTTCATCATCTACTATCAAAACTTTAGCTTCTATATCCATGCTAGTTGATCCCCCTTAACGTTACCTATTCTATTATGAGTATAAACGAAGATGTTCAAAAAGTATAAGAAAAAACAAGGCATCACTAGAAGTATAATGATGCCTTGCTATCATTTCATGTTATGCATAAGAGTGTAGCCCTGCAAGTACAAGGTTTACAACAATTAAATTAAACATAATGATTGCAAACCCAACCGCTGCTAACCAAGCGGATTTTTCTCCATGCCATCCTCTTGATAATCGTAGATGTAAAAACGCTGCATAGAAGAACCAAGTAATGAGAGCCCAAACCTCTTTCGGATCCCAGCCCCAGAATCTACCCCAAGCTTCTTCTGCCCAGATTGCCGCAAAGATTAGTCCACCTAAAGTGAAAGCTGGGAAGCCAATTGCGACCGCTCGATAACATATCTCGTCAAGTAGATCTGGTCTTGCATTTTTAAGTAACGGTTGGATTACCGCACCAATCCTTTTTCTGAAAACAAGAAATAATAAAAGATAGAGACCTGTACCGAAGATGAATGACCAAATAAGCGTGTTTAATTTTCTACCTGCATCAGCTCCATGCATCCATTCCGGTGTCTCAAACCACGGGTTCATGACATCTTTTGTAATTAATGTACTATCATTCGGACTAGCTATCGCCGGCATATGATATTCTACTTCAACAACATTATTACCAGTAGTAGGTTGTTCAAATGAAACATTGTAATTCATCACACTAAATAGGGTCGAAGCTAGTATAAATCCTACAAAGAGTATTAATGAATAAAGAATAACTTCTAATGAAAATGATCTTCTTGTAAGTTTGGTTTGATCAATTTGTCTTATTAAATAAATTAATCCCGCAACAAAGCTGATCGTTAATATTCCCTGTGCAAGTGACACAGTTGTTACATGTATATATAACCAATGACTTTGCAGTGATGGAATAAGAGGCGATACCTCGGTTGGGAACATACTCGCATACGCGATGATAATTAGTGCTACTGGTAGAGCAAACAAGCCCAGTACAGGAAGTTTGTAAATAAAATAAATAATGATAAACCCTAACACAATTGCCATACCAAAGAACGTCATGAATTCGAATAAGTTACTAACAGGAGCATGTCCACTACCCATCCATCTTGTGATAAAGTATGACACCTGTGCTAAAAAGCCAATTATTGCTAAAGTAATTCCTATTCTTGCTGCCTTTCCATCTGATTTCCGTTTACTCCCAATTGTAAAAGAGAAAAACACCGTTGCTATTAAGTAAAGGAAAAAAGCAGTATAAAGCAGCGTACTGCTTAATTCAATGAAATTATTACTCATATAAACCCTCCTTATAGCTTATTAGCTATTCATCCAGTTCTTGCTGATCTGAAACCATTTTTACTTTCGTACCTGCAATTACCTTTTCTATATCTTTTTTTACTCCATGCCAATTTTTGTTCGTATGTGCAGCTAGTAATATTCCACCATCTTTAGGACGAATCCAGATTCTCCGATGCTGCCAATACATTCCTTGTATAACTCCGATCATAAAAATTACTGCCCCAACCATGAAATACGGTAATGAGTAATCACGCCTAACACTTAACCCACTCACATCATGCATTTCAAAATCAGTAATTCCTACGTTGTAATCATTTTCACCTGTTGCATCAATATTTTTACCAATCCCTAAGAAGCTAATTTCTGGCTCTTCCCCGTTTGGAGGATGTACTAGCATAACAAACGCTGGATTTCTAGGATAATTCGTTTCTGAGGCTGGTACACCATCATCATCCAAATAATAATCTGGATAGTATTTATTAATTTCTACTCGAAAGCCATTTTCTAGCTTGTATTCCGACTTAGGGGAAGTTAAATCAATAGTAAACGAGCCCAGAGCCTTTTCATCAGGATCATCTGTTTTATGCACCTTAAACGACATACTAGTAAATTCGTTTAATTGATAGCCTGATTGATAAACAGCATAGCCATCAAATTTAACAGGCTTATTCATGCGAATGTCGTCCTCGATAATTTTTTCTAATTCAGGTTCTGCCCCAGTTACTTCTGGTTGCTTTGCCTTATAAATAATGACGTCAGTTTGGTAATTACTAGGTACTTCTCCCCCCTCTTTGGAGATTGCCTCTTTAAAGCGTGTATCATTCGGATCATGATTTTCAATGATAAAATCTTTATTCTTTATATAATATTCTTGATCTGTCCCTGGCAGCACGAGCTGTTCGCCCTCACGTATCCATACATATTCATCCATATAAAAAAGCGGAGTTGTTCGTAGCAAGGCTGCAAGTAAAATAATGATTAAACCGATATGATTAACATACGGACCCCATCTCGAAAATCTCCCCTTTTCCGCGAGAAGATGTCCATCTTCTTCTGTCATTTTATAGCGTTGTTTCTTTAAGCCTTTTTTAAGGGCAGCCCAGTCTTCAGAAGATACAGTTTCTGTTTCACTAAATAGCCGTTGCCTGCTTAGAAAAGTCTCATGCCGTTTCGCCCGTTGTTTTCGAAGTGCTTTAAACAATGGCACGAACCGATCGAGACTACAGATTACGAGTGATACACCAATCAAAGCGATTAAAATCATATACCACCATGAGCTGTATAGATTATGAAAACCAAGTTGATAGAATATTAATCCAAAAATGCCATAGCGCTCTTCATAAAAAATAGCGGGATCACGTGAAACTGCATTTTGAGGTATGTACATTTCTTGCGGAAATATGGAGCCAATCGCCGATGCTACTAAAGCAATAACAATTAGCCAAACCCCTACCTTCACCGAAGAGAAAAAGCTCCATATCTTATCCACTATCGATTTATTGTATGTTTGTGATCTGCGCGCGGTACCATCATAACGCATGTTAAGTAATTTTTTCTTATCATTGCCGTCTATGTGTTGGTTTCCTTCTATTGGTTTACCACATGCCTCGCAAAGCACAGTACCTTCTGGATTTACATGACCGCATTCACATTTAATTTTTTTCATTTAAATCTCTCCA
Source organism: uncultured Virgibacillus sp. (assembly GCF_947495635.1). Taxonomy (NCBI): domain Bacteria; kingdom Bacillati; phylum Bacillota; class Bacilli; order Caryophanales; family Bacillaceae; genus Virgibacillus; species uncultured Virgibacillus sp. Next base: position 45,009 of record NZ_CANMAB010000017.1, read on the forward strand.
TAATTATAGACTCTGTTGCTATTTCGGCTCTATTTCCTGAAGGTATCCTTCTAATCGATCTAATGTTAAAGCACCGTTCACTACTTCTTCAATCTTTCCTTCTGGATTAATGAATACAGTACTAGGAATCGGACCTACTTTATACAAGTCCCTTACTTGTCCACTTTTATCAAAAGGAATAGGGAAAGTTAAATCATACTCTTCTATAAATCGATCGACAACCAATTTTGTCGAATCTAGACTGACTGCTACAATCTCTACTCCCTTCTCTTTGTATTTAGGGTACAATTTCTGCATATAGGGCATTTCGGCTTTACAAGGTTCACACCACGTACCCCAAAAATTAAGCATTACACCTTTTCCTTCTAGGTCACTTAACCGAATCGTTTCAGTCTCGTTGTTTTTATTAATTTGCTGCAACTGGAAATCAGGTGCATCGTCCCCTACTTTATAGATAATCTTATCCTCTTTTAGATTTGATATCACAGCAAAAACAACAGCAGCTACTAATATTGCTAAAATAACAGACCTAAAAATTAAGCGGTTTCGCTTTTTGCTCTTCTTCTTTTTTTTCATTTCTTCAAGACTCAAACGAATCAACTCCCAGAGTCATTATATCATTTTGCTTGCTATTATTTTTTGACTATTCTTCAACATTTTTTGTTGCCAAATTACGCATTTGCTTTACTTCCTTAGGGGTTAATGGGCGATATTCCCCTGGTTTTAATCCATCCAAGGTTAAAAGCCCATAATTTTCCCTCTTTAGCTTTAATACAGGGTATCCTAACCCATCCATCATTCTGCGTACATGTCTATTTTTGCCTTCACGTAAGGTTAGTTGCAAAATCATATAATTATTTTTCCTGTCGGTAGATAGTACGCGATACTGGATTGCCTTCAATAGATCACCATCTGAGCGTACTCCTTTTCTTAATTGAGCTAATTCCGATTTCTCTGGAGTACCTTTGACTTTTGCTATATATACTTTGTCAACCTCATAACGTGGGTGCATTAGAAGATTAGCAAATTCACCATCATTCGTTAGTATCAGTATTCCAGATGTATCATAATCTAATCTTCCAATTGGAAAAACACGCTCGTCTACTTCACCAAGTAAATCGGTTACCACTTTTCTTCCTTTATCATCTTGTAAGCTGGATATTACTCCTCTTGGCTTGTATAACATAAAATAAACTGGAGCTTCTTTTTCCAACGGCATACCATCTACCTCTATTTCATCATTTGCAGTTACTTTTGTTCCAAGCTTCGTCACTACTTTTTGATTCACCTTAACTTTTCCTTCTTGTATTAACTGTTCAGCTTTACGCCTTGAGGTTATACCGCTTTGTGCAATTACTTTTTGTAAACGTTCTTTGGAATTTGACATTTTATCACCATTACCTATATATTTTCAACCATTATAATAGCGTTAACAAGAAGTTAACGCCACTCTTAAGTCTTATCCAAATAATATGGATACAATAACGATTGATGCTATTATACCAATTAAATCAGCTAATAGTCCAACTTTCAACGCATATCGCATCTTTTTAATTCCAATAGCACCAAAATATATTGTTAAAATATATAGTGTTGTATCCGTACTGCCCTGCATCGTTGATGCTAACCTACCAATAAATGAATCGGGGCCGTGTGTATCAATTAATTCTGTTGTCATTCCCAGTGCAGCAGTACCTGATATGGGTCTTACTAAAGCTAGGGGAATGATATCGGGTGGTATCCCAACCATCGTTAACAAGGGGGATATCAACTGAATAAAAGCTTCTAGTGCACCAGAGCTACGAAGTATGGATATTGACACAATCATACCAACTAAAAAAGGAAGTAAGGAAAATGCCATTTTGACTCCTTCCTTTCCTCCTTCAACAAATAATTCATATGAGGGAACTTTCTTAAACGTAGCTGTAACCAAAACAATTGCGATAAAACAAGGGATTAACCAGGCGCTCACTGTCGTTATTAATTCCATCACTTATGTCCTCCACTTGCTCTTATAATGAAAAATACGATCAATTACTATGGCACTTAAAGAAGAAACCAATGTAGCTAATATCGTTGCCCCTACAATTTCTGTAGGAGAAACGGAATTGTACTGCATTCGAATAGCAATTACCGTAGTTGGTATTAACGTGAGGCTAGATGTATTTAAGGCCAGAAATGTAATCATCGATCGTGAAGCAGTATCATCTCCACTTAATTGTTTCATTTGCTCCATTGCTTTTATTCCCATAGGAGTAGCTGCATTTCCTAAACCAAATATATTGGCAGTAAAATTAGAAAGTATATAACCAATAGCTGGATGATCTTTGGGGATATCCGGAAATAACCGGACGACTATTGGACGAAAGAGCCTTGCAAGGATACTTAGAATACCTGCTTCTTCAGCAATTTTCATAATACCTAACCAAAATACAAGCACACTTATTAGCCCAATGGACAATGTTACGGCTTCATTTGCACTTTCGAAAATTGCCTCGTTAACCTTGTCCATTGTTCCATTTAGCATGGCGTAGAAAATTCCAACTAGTGCCATAGCAGCCCAAATCACATTTACCATTTGACACCAACACCAACTACTTGTTGAAGCAACGATATAAATGACTCAAAAATAGTTTTCCGCTGTTCTAATTTTTGTTCATTTCGTAATACATCCGTTTCGGCAATTTCTTTGCCATCTAAGTAGAATACATTTTTACCGATTCGTTCACTGGTTATTTCCGATGCATCCTTTACTATATACAATTGATTTGTTACTTTCGCTTTTTCTTTATCGGTTAGGGGGTACGCAATATCATCCTGCATATAACCGGACATTACTTTGGAACTTTCATTTAACTTAAAGGATATAGATTTCTCCTCTGCAATTTTTTCCATATCATAATTCGTAAACCCCCATTCAAACATCTGGATATGATCACGCCAATCATCTGGAGCATCTAATGTTACAGCTATAAGGCTCATTCCATCCTTTTCAGCGGAAGATACGAGTGTTCTTCCCGTTTTTTTGGTATAGCCTGTTTTTCCACCAGTGCAATAATCATAATATTGCGTTAATAATTTATTTTTATTTTGCCAGCTGTATGTTCGATTTTCTGACAAATACGATTGGGCACCTGTAATTTTTCTAAACGTTTTATTTTTCATTGCGTAGCTCATTAAGATTGCCATATCGTATGCAGAAGAATAATGGCTATCCGAATCAAGACCATGAGGGTTATCGAAGTGTGTATGATTCATCCCAAGCCATTTCGCTTTTTCGTTCATGAGATAAACAAACCCCTCTTCACTCCCGCCAATATGCTCACTTATAGCAACAGCTGCATCATTCCCTGATCGAAGCATAAGCCCATAAACCAGATCGTTAATTGTCATTTTTTCTCCCTGCTCTAAATAAATCGAGGAGCCCTCCGTGTATATTGCTTTTCGGCTTGTCTTTGCCTTCTCTTGCATTTTCCCTGATTCAATTGCAATAATCGCGGTCATAATTTTCGTAATACTCGCAATCGATTCTGGATCATGAGCATTCTTTTCAAATAATACTCTACCAGTAGATTGCTCCATTAATATCGCATTTTGACCAGATATTTCCGGCTTTGCTTGTCCAATGGAAGGGAAAAATAGCAAGATAATAAGTACTATTATACCAACTGTTACAATGCGCATAAGCAGGTTTCCTCCTACGGTGGTGTTGTCTATACAGTTTATGCATGTACAATTGAGATATGATTAAAAGAAACAGTTTCGCGTTAGATATTCTATTATGATTGACTTACATTATTGTTCTTTACTGGTTTTTAGGATTTATCCCTCATATAACTGGCAGTAAGACCCCTACTTCAAGTAATAAAGGAAAAGCAATATGGGAAAGTGTGGAGTCCACTGCCAGTAAATGTCCGATTGGTTCAAGGACCTTTAGGTCATACTCTTGTGGTACTAACCATCCGTAGGCGATAAACAAATCCCCCACGGATGGAAGTTTCTCTTTATTGAATATGCGATGTGAATTTATAGAGCGTGGGAAGGATTTACATGAGTGAAGAATTAGATATATATAGAAAAGCAAATGGGACGTCTGTATGCATGAAAGCTAATGGAAGCATTTCATATCGAACCTTTAGTAATGGAGATCCTTTAACAGTTCAAAAAAAGCCTAACACATTGAGGCATGGACAAAAGTACTTTATTTTTTAATCTGTTTACTTCAAAGAAGTTCTATCATCACTCCATCCAAAATACTTCACTTTCCGCGGGCATGGCTTCAACTTCCTCGCACAGCTAAGAACGCCCTCAAATGCATTAACAAAATACCTATGCCAATTGTTCATTAAAGGAACAGCAGTTTATAACCTACTTTTGTAATTTATAGATACTGCACATCAATTAGAATAAGTTCCACATTAGACTTTTGGCTTTTTTATACCTATTATTTACATTATTCCAATTGACAACATTCCACCAATTCTCGATATATGCTTTTTTGTCGGTTTTATATTGCAAGTAATAAGCATGTTCCCACATATCTAATACTAATAAGGGGATGATATCAGCAATTTGAAAGAATTGATGTTTTTCAAAGGACTGAACCCCTAGCTTTCCGTTCCTCGGGTTCCAATATAGAAGAGCCCAACCATCTCCTTCAACGGAGGTTGCAGTTTTGGTAAACAACGATTTAAATTGCTCCCATGTGCCAAAATCGTTGTTCAATTTTTGCGATAATTCACCTTCTGGCCGCTTTGTTGAATTGGGAGTCATATTGAACCAAAAAATGGTATGCAGTTGGTGTCCTGATCCATGAAAAGCTTGTTCCCTAAGCCAATATTTCATAAATTTAGCATCTGGCTTTTTAATATATAGTTCTTTCTCCGCTTTATTTAATCCATCGACATAACCTTGATGATGCTTGTCATGATGTAATCGCATTATTTCTTCACTAATGTAAGGTTCGAGCGCATTGTATGCATATGGCAGAGCCGGAAGTTTCCGTTGTCCATATGGAATTCCCTTATTTCTATTGTTTATTTGTTTCGAATGTTTGATATCAAACAAAATCCGCTCTCCTTCTGCATTTATTGCTGTTAAGTCATGTTGACTGATGAATTGTTCCGATTCCTTTAAGTGAAGAATGGTAGATTGCCAACTTCTTAAGCGTTCCAATATTTGTTCATTTTTGTCTTGCGATAGAGATTCATCTAACCCCCGACTTATGTCATTTCCCCAATCCATAAGATCATTTAAATATTGATGTACTGTATTATCCATATTAACCACCTCTATGTACCATATGCCCATTTGCTCTGTCTGTGCATATAGGTAAAGAGGACAGATTACTTATTAGAATGGTTTTTAATCGTTCGACATTCTGCTTCACCGCATAAGAAAAACGGAGCAAAATTCGCTCAGTCCTTATCACTACATGCTCAGATTTACGCTTTCTCTAGGGGCTGGGACAAAACCCAGTAAAATTAAAAGTGGTACTCGCCAATAATTTGGTGAGTACCACTTTTTTTGAGATTTATGTACGCAAAAGGGATACCTTCTGATAAAGTTAAAGTAACTACACAAAAACTTAGAAAAGAGGTATCCTTTATGTTTAAACATTATACCATGAATCAAGTCGTTTTGCCTTTAGATTTTGAAATGAAATTACAAGAAAATGATATC
>NZ_CANMAB010000018.1:0-49573 GCF_947495635.1 uncultured Virgibacillus sp.
CAAACCCCACGGAAAGGGAAGTGGGCAGCCGGAGTGGTGGTCAAGCAGTAGCTATTATTCCATAATAGCTACTAGAGAAAGCGTAAATCTGAGCATGTAGTGATAAGGACTGAGCGAATTTTGCTCCGTTTTTCTTATATACGAATGGGAATACTAAACAAAAATAATCATATGTTGAGGTGTTAACAATCCGTAACTTCATTTTTTTTCTTATAGTACTTGTTGTAATGGTATTTTTAACGGGCTGTACGGAAGATGAAAGCGATTTTGCAGATCAAAAAAATCAACAACCTGAAAAGGAAAAAGAGAACGTAACTACCTCAAGTGATCAGCGTAGAGTACTAGCAACTAACCTACAAGAGCCATGGGAGATCGAGGTTGTAGATGATCGTATTTATATTAGTGAACGAACAGGTCATATTGTTACAGTAAAGGAAGGAAAGGTACAGCGCAAGCGAGTGGAGTTTGCTGCAGATTTATCTCAGCAATCGGAGGCTGGCTTATTAGGGCTGGCATTTCCAGAAGATTTTTCATCAACACAAACAGCATTTGCTTACTATTCCTACGAAAAAAGTGGAGCTTATTTTCAAAGAGTGGTTAAAATAGAGGAAAAAGAAAGTAACTGGATAGAGACAGAGCGTATGATCGATGAAATACCGGGTGGTGAATATCACCAAGGTGGAAGGTTAGAAATAGGACCAGATAATCGGCTATATATTACAACTGGAGATGCGACGAATCCAGAATTGGCACAAAGTAAAAATAGTTTAGCAGGAAAAATATTACGGATGGAATTAAATGGGACTGTCCCAGAAGATAATCCTTTTGGTAATTCGTATGTGTATTCTTATGGTCATCGTAATCCTCAAGGACTTGCTTGGGATGTGGAGGGGCAATTATACGCTACGGAACATGGCTCCGATGCACATGATGAAATTAATCATATAAAAGCTGGTAACAACTATGGCTGGCCAATTATTCAGGGAGATGAACCGCAAGATGGGATGGAGCAGCCGATTGTACACTCGAACGAACAGACGTGGGCACCTTCTGGAATGGCTAATTTACATGGAAATTTCTATTTTGCATCATTAAGAGGAGAGGCACTTCGTCAATTTAACCCAATGACTGGAAGTGAAGAGGAGGTTATTTCAGATATCGGAAGAATACGTGATGTGTTTGCAGATCAACATGGGTTATATGTAATTACCAATAATACTGATGGGAGAGGGAGCCCATCACAGGAGGATGACAAGTTGATTTATATAACAATTCCAGAAAATCAGCTTCATCAATAATGGTTTTTGTTTACAATTAGAACCTCTTTGTTTCATCCTGTAGTTTTACAACTGAAATGAATAGGTCATAATGAACATCATAGGAATACAGCCTAGTATATCGTCGGCGCATTAGGAGGACAATATAGAATATATAATAGCTTTTTAAGTACAATCGGTAAATTATCGAAGACATTAGATAGAAAGAAGTGCTTTACTCATGAAAAAGGTATTAAGAAGAATACGTTTCTTATTTACATTTCCTCGTTCTGTCCCGTTTATAAAAGACTTTTTCATTGCTGAGGATATTGCAACAGCAAAGAAATTATTATTTGCAGGCTTTATCATCGGTTATTTTCTTCTACCATTCGATTTAATTCCAGATTTTTTATTAGGATTTGGCTTACTGGATGATGTGACGGTAGCAATTTTCTTACTTCAATGGATGGTGAAAATGGCACCTCAATCGTTAAAGGAGAAATATTCATTTTAATAGCGTTGGAGGGCAAAAGTGTTTAAAAAATGAACGCCTTGACAATGGTGCGTAACTGAAGAGCGGGGGTTGATTTAAATAAAGACGGGCTGGTAAATATGTCTCAGCCCGATGGAGTATCTCAAAAAATAAAATGATATTGTTGGATTGTCTAATGCTTGTTACGCTCTTTCTCATTCGGAATATACTTCGTAAAATAAGCTGCAAATAAAAGGAATATAAAGGACAATCCCCAAGAAACAATTCCGTTCCATTGGAAGTTAGTTCTTAGCCCAACAACTAATATAATAGCACTCAATCCAATAAAAAATACTGTTAAGTATCGTTTCACGAAAAACACCCCGATTGCTAAGGTCAATAGTTCAATAGTATGGTATGCATCTATTATAATATGTGTTTCGTAAAATTTATATCATAATGTTTTTTCTTGGTTAGAACGAATTGTTCTAACCAAGAAAAATGGATAGAAAATTGCTGAAAACACTTTTCTATTGTCCTGCTACATCTCGTTTCGTGAAAAATAACCAAGATAAAAGGATGAATACTACATAATAAATAATTAACATTGTGATGGAAAATCCTATTGTCATGCCTTCAATCCATGGTGTTCTACCATCTGCATATTGACTTAAATCTGTATTTGCAAATAAGATATATTTTGCCCATTCCTTATCTTGGAAAAAGCCTACAATCGAATTCCCAGCCATCATGAGGAAAATGGCAGTACCAATTGCTAACGCACTATTACGGAATACGGTAGATATCATAAATGCGAAAGTTGTCATCATTACAAGGTTGACCATACTGTAACCATATTCTGAGAAAATAGTTGGTATTAATGAAATAGTCGTATAACCGCTAGCTTCGTTACTTACTATGGATGGATTCATTCCTTCCACACCAAAGAATATTGCGCCAATAATAAAGGAGAATAGAAAAACAAAAATGGATGTAAATAAGGCAAATAATAAGACAGAAATATATTTAGATAATAATATACCACTACGACTGATTGGTCGTATTAATAATAGTTTAATGGTACCCCAGCGAAATTCATTTGCAACAATTCCAGCTGCAATTATAATTGTCAATAAGCTTACTACGGAAAGTAGCAACATGTTTTCCCTTAGGAACTGCCAAGCACCGTAGGGTGTTGGTTGAATATTATTGTCTAAGTAATAATTGTTCTCCTCGATGATACTTGCGTTTAAGCTACCTACAAATTCGTCCTCTTCTCCTTCTTTCTGCAATTCTTTATTTTCCTGCTGTAGTACTTCCTGCCAATCATCACCTTGATATTGTTCACCTAATTCGCCAAAGCTATTTGTCATAACTGCCAAACCAATAATGATGACGCCTAATATAATGTACATAGCCCATGTTGATTTACGAATATATATTTTTAGTTGTTCATTATAAATAAGTTTTAACATTCTACTCAATGGTATTCTCTCCAATCAGTTCAAAGAATTGATCTTCTAGCGTCCCTTTTGTTACGCTAACTTGATAAATAGAACAATCATTTTCAACAAACGTTTTTATGATTGCAGGTATTTTTTCTTTCTCGCCTTGGAAGGAAAGGCCGTTGTCCATTACAATTGTTTCTATATCATAATGTTCCTTAAGCAAGTTCTTGGCTTTTTCCAGTGGCGTTACTTCCACTTGGATTTTGGTAAGATTATCTACGGATGCTTGTTCACCAACATCTTGAATGGATATTAATTCACCATTTTTTATAACCCCAATCCGATCACACATTTGCTCAATTTCAGATAGTAAGTGACTAGAGATAATAATTGCAACATCTTCTTCTTTTGCCAACTTCCTTATGTATTGACGGATTTCACGAATGCCAGCGGGATCTAATCCGTTTGTTGGTTCATCCAAAATTAATACGGAAGGCTTGTGAAGTAGCGCCTGAGCAATACCAAGTCGTTGTCGCATACCTAAGGAATACTTTCCAACCTTGTCATGGATGGGTTTCTCTAATCCTACTAGATTAATTACCTCATTAATTCTATCTTTTGTAACACCAGGAATCATTCTTGCATAATGCATTAAATTCTGCCATCCACTCATAAATGGGTACATTTCAGGATTTTCAACAATCGCTCCAACTTCACGCACCGCTTTTTTATAATTTGTTTTAATACTGTTACCCAAAATATGAATGTCACCATCTGTCAGTTTCATTAAACCGACCATCATACGAATAGTAGTTGTTTTTCCTGCGCCATTTGGGCCAATGAAACCGAAGACCTCTCCTTTATATATAGAAAAGGATAATCCCTTTATAATTTCTTTGTTACCAATTGACCTTTTCACATCGATTAATTCCATTGCTGCTAAAGTCATCTATACTACCTCCAATAAATTGCTAATAACTAGTACGAAATAATAATATTATTTGTTTCAATAAAATAAAAAAATCTCCAAAATGTATGGCATATAGCTTGTACATCTTGGAGACCTCTATTTAAGGGGGGAATATGATTAAGAATGTTCAACCTGGATAACAGTCAATCCATCAGCAACCTATGCTATTTCACTAAATCTGGATTTTCATTTTTTGCTTGCTTTACACGAGGCTTACGATATCCACCAGCGATGTCGGCTTGTTTGAAATCCTTGGAATAATGGACTTCTTGTGCATCAGAAAGTTGCTTGTTTTTCGTTGGTTGATATTGTGTATTTCTCATTTAAAAAATCCTTTCTTAAAAATGGTTACATCATTTATCTACCCTGTGTGTATAAAATAAAACATTCATTTTTAATTAATACCAAGAAGTTCCCACCTTGTTAGAAGAGAATCCGTTTAACTTAATATCCCATCGAAAATTCAATTCTTTTTCAAACTTTCAGAATACAAGTTTGAAGGGTTATAATAGAAATATACATTCCAGAAGGGGGAAGGGATATGCGTGAAGTTGTAATCGTAGAGGGATGTAGGACAGCAGTTGGAAGAAGAAAGGGAGCGTTAAAGAATTATCGTTCCGATGAGCTTGCTGCCATTATTCTTGAGGAACTAGTAAAGCGAGCAGGAGTAAAAAAGGATATAATTGAAGATGTAATTTTAGGATGTGTCACTCAATGTAATGAACAAGCAGGTAATATTGCTAGAACTGCAGCTTTGATTGCTGGATTTCCAGTACATGTACCTGGAGTGACGATTGACCGTCAATGTGGTTCAAGCCAGCAGGCAGTTCATTTCGCAGCGCAAGCTATCGCTTCCGGAGACATGGAAGTAGTTATTGCAGGTGGCGTGGAAAGTATGACAAGGGCACCAATGTTTTCTAATGTTGGAGAAACAAAGCCAAGTAACAAGCTAACGGCTAATTATGAAATTGTTAATCAAGGAGTTTCCGCAGAAAAGATTTCACAGCGTTGGCATATATCGAGAGATATGCTGGATGCATACGCTTTAAGGAGTCATAAACATGCAATCCATGCAGTGGATCAGGGGCGGTTTCAAAAGGAAATTGTACCTATACATAGTGAAGAAAAGGATAGTGTGTTTGATACAGATGAAGGTCCTCGTAGGGATACTACATTAGAAGCATTGGCTAAGTTAAAAGCAGTTTTTATGGAGGAAGGAAGAATTACGGCAGGGAACTCGAGTCAAATGAGTGATGGAGCAAGTGCGGTATTACTCATGTCGAAGGAGAAAGCAGCTATGCTCGGTTTGGAACCTAGAGCAAAAATAATTGCGCGCACTGTGATTGGTTCTGATCCAACACTGATGCTGACTGGACCAATTGCTGCTACAAAGCAGGCATTAAATAAAGCAAGCCTCTCCATTGATGACATAGATCGATATGAAGTAAACGAAGCATTTGCGTCTATACCTATCGCATGGTTACATGATTTAAATGCAGATCAACGTAAATTAAATGTAAATGGAGGGGCTATCGCTTTAGGGCATCCATTAGGTGCAACTGATACAAAGCTACTCGTTTCCCTCCTTCATGAATTAGAGCGTATTCAAGGGCAGTACGGATTAGTAGCTATTTGTGAGGGTATGGGTATGGCGAATGCTACGATTATTGAGCGACTTTAGAATTAGTTGAAAGATAAAATCTGATTCATTTTCATAAATAATAGAACTTATTCTATAAAATGTAGTTAATATTTGATATGATATTTTTATCGTTGGCTAATGATGTCCAAATTTAGCCTTACGTACTTTTTGCTAGTTAAGGAGATTATAATATGGAATGGAAAAATATTTATCGTGGAATACTGATGGGAGCAAGTGATGTTATCCCTGGTGTGAGCGGTGGAACTATTGCTGTATTATTAGGAATATATGATAGATTAATAGCTGCTATTAATGGATTCCTAAGCAAAGATTGGAAAAAACAATTAGGCTTTTTAGTACCATTAGGTATTGGTGTCGCAACAGCTATACTACTCTTAAGTCATGTCATAGAGTGGCTTTTCGAGCATTATCCTGGTCCGACACAATTCTTTTTTTTAGGCTTAATTATTGGTGTGCTGCCGTATTTATTTCGTAAAGCAGAAGCAAGGTCGACATTTAAAGGTAGGCATATTCTGTTGCTGGTTATAGGGATTATCATTGTTGGATCGATGTTTTTCTTAAATGCAGATGAGGGTGCCATTATAACCCAATTAAATACGACCACGTATATATTGTTATTTATATCTGGTTTTATTGCAAGTAGTGCCATGATCTTACCAGGAATAAGTGGTTCATTTATGTTACTGATACTTGGAGTTTATCCAACTGTCATCGGTGCAATTAGTAACTTTCAGTTAGATATTATAGTAGTCACAGGAATTGGGATTGTGATTGGAATTGTTATTATGAGTAAGATTATCAACTATTTCCTAACACATCATAAGACAGCAACATTTGCCGTAATAATTGGTATGGTTATTGGATCTGTATTTGTGGTGTTTCCTGGATGGCCTGAAACTCCGGCGTTAGTGCTTACTAGTATTGTTTCGTTTGCTGGAGGACTTTTCGTTGCTTATATATTAGGAAGAGTAGAATATTAAAATAGAGCAAACAATAAGACAAAGTTCGTAAAAATCGTTACAATGGACGTAGTAGGAAAGAGAGGGATAGACATGGAACCAATTAAATCAGAAGAAGCATTTAATGAAATTATCCAACATGAAGAGCCGGTAATTATTAAGTTTTTTGCAGACTGGTGCCCAGACTGTAAGCGAATGGATATGTTTATCGGTGATATTTTGGAGGAATTCAATAACTATAAATGGTACGAAATTAATAGTGATGAGGTTAAAGGCATCGCAGAAAAATATGATGTTATGGGAATTCCAAGTATTTTAATTTTCCAAAATGGGGAGAAAAAGGCACACCAGCATAGTGCCTATACAAAGACTCCGGAATCAGTTACGGAATTCCTTCATCAACAACTAGGATAAGAACAAAAGCGTAAGCGCCCGATTAGAAACTAGTGACTGGAGCAAGTTAACGGAGATAAAGGAATCATGATGTGCTTGCGAGCCAATGCTGACTTAGATTAGGGCCATTCGTGAAGTCGCCTCGTTTCTGGGCGTTGGAGCTTGACGTAGCATCAACATTCCCGTATTTATCCACATGGGTAAATTTTATAATTCCTAAATTTCCTAGACTATAAAAAACTGTCGAGAAGCTTTTCTCGGCAGTTTTTTGATCGCTTGTTACCGAACAGTAACAACTTAACGAGAGATGGTACCTATGCAACTGACGTCTTCATGACCTATTATAGGTATAAATGAATAATTGAAGGAAAGAGGTGCTCTATGGATAATCATCTATTTCTTTTTGGTAGCGGTCCACCATTCACTAGTAAAATGGCTAGTCTTTTTATGAAACAAAGTAATGTATTTGCCGGTTCTATATCCGTCCTCTTTATCGAGCGAAAAGGTTGGAGAGCTTATATGCCAACATATACAAATTTATTAGAGAAAGCAGGAGCTAGAAATTTTAATTATTTACCGCTTCCGAGTACCCCAGTAGAGACTGTCATAAATACTGTAAAAGAAAGCTCTGGAATTCTAATTGGCGGAGGAAATACAAACCTTTATGCTGATTACATTGTTGATTCACCCATTTCCGATGTAATTAAACATCGGTATGAGCTTGGTGCCCCTGTAGCGGGATTTTCAGCTGGGGCATTAATTAGTCCTAAATTTTGTATTATTTCGCCAAAAGATAATGTGAAAGGTATTTATCAACAAAGAGCTGGTCTAGGATTACTTTCAAAGCTTGTAATCGCCGTTCACTTCTCACAGTGGCAGGATGAGGAACATTTAAAGCAAGCTGTTCAAGCTCATATAGATTCCGATAATTACGGAATAGACGAACGAGCAGGCATTTACCTGCTTAATGGCAAATTAGAAGCAACGGAAGGCTGTGGTATTTATCAAATACAAAATGGAGATGTAGTAAAAATTCAAGCAAATGATAGGATTTCTTTTACTCATACAAAAACGAGGCTGAGACAAAAGAATGAGAAACAATTAAAAATGAATGATGATTAGTTGAAATTAATTATCGTTCGTTTTTTGATCAGAATCATTCTTTAGCACCTGAAATAAGCGAGACTCCGGCGGGAACAGCACGAGTCCGAAGATCCACGTGGTAACGTGTTTTTCTTTACCAAAGTTAGCTGAGGCCGTTGCCCGTGGAAAGCGCGTATATTTTCACGGTGCGGCGATGCCCCTCCTATTGATAACATGATTATCCGTATTTTGAGTAAAGAAGTTGTGTTTTGTTCCAGCCTCGTTTGAAATTTATCCCGTATATAGCTTGCAGTAAGATCTCCACAGATTGAAGCTTCACTATATATTTTCATGTATTTGTGGTACGTTAGAAGGCAATTCTTATTTTGCGGTTTTTTGAAAAAGCATATAGTCAGTAGCCATATTAACGGCACTTGTTGCCTCTATATATCCCCAAAGGTCGTTGAGCACCGGTTTGGAGGTTGTTTGCAAGATACTTTTAATATCATTTGGGCTTAGATTCGGATTTGCTTCTAACATTTGTGCAATTACACCAGCACAGATAGGAGTAGCCATAGATGTTCCAGATAGTTGTAAATAATAATCATTTACAACTTGCTCAGGTACTTGTTGTTCTATTTTAGAGTTGGGTGCTAATAAGGAGATTATATCCGTACCTGGTGCATAGATATCTGGTTTAATTAGTGAGTCAATGGTTGGTCCTCTGCTAGAATAAGTAGCAATATGATCATCAGAACGTTCTTCTGTATTTTGATCCATTGTTGATCCTACGGTAATAATAAAGGGATTGATAGCAGGCGTAGTGATTGTGGTTTGTTCAGGGCCACTATTACCAGCTGCTGCACAAACGACAATCCCCTGATGCCAAGCTTCTTGTACTGCTACGGCCAATGGATCATCTCGATAAGATTCATATGCCTGTGCTCCTAATGAAAGCGAAATAATGCGAATGTTGTAGTTATGTTTATTAGTTACACACCAATCTATTCCCTCAATGATCGTGGATAATCTACCACTACCATTCTCGTCAAGTACTTTTACACCAATGATCGAAGCCTCGGGAGCGGGGCTGGTATATAACCCTTCTGATTGATGTCCATTCCCAGCAGCGTCTCCAGCACAATGGGTGCCATGTCCATTATCATCGTATGGTTCGTTCTGATTATTTATAAAATCTTTGAAGGCGATCACACGATTGGTGGGTTGTGTTAAATCAGCATGTGGATGTACGCCAGTATCAATTACTGCAATGCTAACTCCTTTTCCAGTTAGTCCGCTCTGTTCTTGGATGTCGATAGAGCCAATCTGTTTACTGGCAACATCTAATAAGGCGGTTACGGTACGATTATAAAAAATGCGTTCAACGGCATCGTGATCTTTAATCTGTTTAATCATTTGTGGGGTTAAGTCTCCACAGATTGATCTTCTGCCAATTTCTTTGTCTAATTTACTATGGTTGTCTAGTTGACAACTATGAAATAAATCTTTTTTCTTATTATCATCGGTGTCTCTAGAATAGTATACGATTACTGGTAATTTTTCATTTGTTGTTTCGTAAGGATCTTCTCTGCGTTTTATCCGTAATTGTTCTACTAAACTCGGATCGAGTCTGCGACCAGCCTCTTCAAACCAAACTTTTTTTCTGTTACTCATTTTCTTCCTCCTTGTGATTTTAATTTTTTAAAATCTACAAAATAGAGCTATAAGTAATGAGAACAAACCCGTTGGCATGGTGGATATCTCAATTATTTGGTCATCTTTAAGAAAATAAGTGTCATGTAGCTTGATTTGATAGGATAAGTCCTTGCTAATAGATTAGCATTGGATGATATTGTGAACAATATGCCGAAATTACCAATTTAAACTATTCGGGCAATAAAATATATTCGGAAATAAGAGGCGTGTTTTATGATGAACATAGACGTTGTAAGGTTAACTGTACATGCGCTGTTTGTTTACTAGTATTTTTTCTATAAAAATAGAGGGAGAAAAATAGTTCTGCTCCCTCAAGACGTTTTACTTAATCTGAAAATCAATCTCCTTTTCTTTTCTGAGGTGTAAATATGTGTTCGCTAATATAATTCCATCATTTTTAATCTGTTCTTGGTAAATATTGTTAAAATTGTCGCTTGGAAAGGGGTAAGCTACACTTTTAATTTGCTGTTTATTAAGGAATTGAGCGTTATCCGGTTTATTTATCTGGTTATCCCACTCTATTAAGAAGGGGAGATTGCTTTGCCCTTGTGGAAATAGCATTTTCCATGACAAATTAGTTCCATCAGGTTTTCTTCGATGTCCTGCGACAGGTCCAGTGTATTTCATCGAAGAGGCTTGAAATTGGTCGATAAATTTACCTAAATGATCTGTTCTTAATGCAATTTGAACAGGTAGTTCTTCATTTTGTTGAAGAGTTGTAACGAGTTGCTTAATTAGTGGATTAGACGATTGCTCTGCAACGGGCTTGTCAAAAATCCCAAGCCATTCTACATAACAATCATTTGCAAAATAGGCTAAATAATTATAAGTTCCCCAAAACTCATGTCTTCCTCCTTCCACGATTTTTATACCATGCTGTAAAGCTAATTGATGCGCTGCATGAGCTGGATCCTTACTGGCTATTACAATATGATCTAATGCTAGCATTTGATGACCTCCCTTTAAAACTTCTTTTCATTTCCTTTGTTACTCAGTATAATGGATAAAAATTAAAGATGAAGGGGAAAAGGAGCAATGCAGCAACCAATATTAAAAGAATTCCCACAAGAATTTCACACGAGAAGGCTATTTATTCGCTTACCACTACCAGGAGATGGTACAGCTGTCTATGAAGCAATTCAAGCAAGTAGAAAAGAATTAAAAAAGTGGCTTCCTTTTGCAAAAAGTGAACAGACACTTGAAGAAACAGAAATAAATATAAGAGAATCGCATGTGGATTTTTTAAAGCGGGAGGATTTACGTTTTCTTATTTTCGACCGAGTAAGTGGAGCTTTTATTGGTAGCACAGGTCTACATCGTATCGATTGGGACGTTTCGAAATTTGAAATTGGTTATTGGATTGATTCTAGATGCCAAGGAAAAGGGTATATGACGGAAGCAGTAGCGGGCCTGACTGAATTTGCATTTCAAACATTAGGAGCAAACCGGGTGGAGATCAAATGTGATGAACGAAATGAGCGAAGTAGAGCAATATGCGAGCGTCTAGGCTACACCTTGGAAGGTATTCACAGACAGGATTCTCGAGCTATAGATAGTGATGAGCTCCGTAATACGTGTATATATGCTAGGATAGAATGGTAGGGTATGTATCATTCGTCTAGACGGATAACGATACATGTTTTTAAAATTACAAATAAAGGCTGGATTTGATAGCAAGATAAGTATAAAAAAGCAGGTGATAGCATGAGTCAACCAAATATACTAATTGTTGAGGATGAACAGAAATTAAGTCGAGTTTTACAACTTGAATTAGAATATGAGCAGTATGTGACAGAAGTGGCAGCTAATGGAAAGGATGCACTACAATTAATAGAAGCTAAGGATTGGGATCTTGTACTTCTGGATATTATGCTTCCAGAGCTTAGCGGTTTAGAGGTTTTAAGAAGAGTAAGAAGATCAGATGAGAGGACACCGATTATCTTGTTAACTGCAAGAGATCAGGTGCATGATAAGGTCAGTGGCTTAGATTTAGGTGCGAATGATTATATCACGAAACCATTTCAAATTGAGGAATTACTTGCACGGATTCGCGTGCATTTAAGGACTCCGGTTAAGAAATATGATAGTAATGGTGATACGCTATCTGTTGGGAATTTGCATATCAATCCACAAAGCAGAGAAGTGAAACGTGAGGATGAACAAATTGAATTAACACCTAGGGAATTTGACTTGCTTGTTTGTCTGTTGAAAAATAAAAACATTGTTTTATCAAGAGAGCAATTAATTGAGCAGGTTTGGGGATTTGATTATTTTGGAGATACCAATGTTGTTGATGTATATATTCGTTATTTACGCCAGAAAGTGGATAAAGGTTATGATCAAGCATACATACAAACTGTGCGAGGTGTTGGTTACACGATAAAGGATCATGTCTCATGAGGTTGCGAACAAAGATTCAATTGTTTTCAAGCTTGTTCATGCTCGTATTAATTGTATTAATTAATACGTCCATTTATGTTTTGTTTTATAAAATTTCTACCGATAGTCAATTGGAGCAGTTGGCAGAACAAACAGATACGTTGGTAAAAACGATTAAAGAACATCCTGATGTTACATCTAAAGAGCTGCTACGTTCATTTTCGCCGCAGCAAGGTATGATCCAAATCGTTGATCGGTCAGAGACAGCAATGAAAAGTTCTTCTCAATCGAGTAATTATAAGTTGGCACCTAAATTTACGAATACAGAAACACAAATGATACAAAAGCAGGCGCATGAACCCGATGTTGCAGTTGTATCTAAACCGATTATTTGGGAAACAGGAAAACATGCAGGTGAGGTAGTTACCTTACAAGTATCCAAGCACCTTGTAACCTTAGATAATACAATGACTACCTTGTTTTACGTACTGCTAGCTGCATCTGGAATCATGCTTATTCCAATTATTATCGCTGGAAATGTACTTAGTCGGTTTTTATTAAATCCAATAAAAGCTTTTATTCATACCATGCGAGAAAATATGAAAGAAGCGAGTTGGAAAAAAATTGATGTAGACAAACGATCTCGGGATGAAATTTATGAGATGGAGAAGACATTTAATGAGATGATTGATCACTTAAAGGATAATTTTGAAAAGCAGGAAATATTTGTATCTGATGCATCTCATGAATTGAAAACTCCTATATCAATAGTAAAAAGTTATGCTCAATTGTTGGAGCGGAGAGGAACGGGCAATCCATCACTAGTTAAGGAATCTATCGAGGCTATTGATTCTGAAGCAGATCGTATGAGCAAACTCGTGGAGCAAATGCTAAGCCTGGCAAAAAATAAGGAGTCAGCTGTCATGAAAAAAGTAGATATAGCTGACTTAGTAGAAGAAACAGTCACTACGTTTCGCGGCGCTTATTCCAGAGAGATACAATTTGATCAAGTACAGCGAAAATTATTGGTAAATGGTAGCCGTGATCAGTTAGAGCAGGTAATCTACATTTTAATAGATAATGCGCTTAAATATAGTAATGAAAAGATAGAAGTTAGGTTAGAAGCGAATAATAATCAGGCTGTTTTTTCGGTAAGGGATTATGGGGCTGGAATTCCTGCACAGGAGCTGGATCGGATCTTTGAAAGGTTTTATCGTGTAGACAAAGCTCGTAGTAGGGATACAGGTGGAACAGGCTTAGGTCTTGCAATAGCAAAGGCAATAGTAAAAGAACATCAAGGGAAAATAGCAGTTATAAGTGAAATGAAAGAAGGTTCAACCTTTACTGTTAGTCTTCCAATTGTTTATTCCGCATAAAAGTGACAGAACGAACACTCTATTCTTAGTAAATTTTAATGTGAATCACCGTAGCTTCTCAGATATGTTTAGTAACTTTGGGAAGTAAGGAGGGGTGAACTTGAATAAGAAAGTAAGTACCATTATAGCTAGTATTGTAGCGATTAGCCTGCTAAGCTTGGGTATATTTTATTTTAGCATTAGATCATCTGGTGCAGAAATTTCTAAATTAGAAGCAGAAAACATAATAACATCACAATATCCGGGAAGTATTCATGGTGAAGTAGAAAAAGATGAAACACATGGTTATTTTCACGCAATTATTGATCATAAAGGTAAAGCCTACGATATTCAAATAGATGAAAATACTGGAAAAGTATTAAATTTAAAAGAGCTGAGTATCTCTGTTGACGATGATTCTACCCATGAGTCTAAAGAGAAGAAAGAAAAGGAACAAAAAGCGGATTCCAATAATGATAAGGAAAATCAGCAGTCAGAAAAAGAAGTTATTATTACTAAAGCTAAAGCGCGAGTACTTGCTTTAGAGCAATTTGAAGGAACCATTGAAGAATTAGAACTTGATGAAGATGATGGTCGGATGGTTTATGAGGTGCAATTAGTTAAAGGAGAAGACGAGGCTGATATTACCATTGATGCATTTACAGGTGAAGTTATTTATAAAGATATAGAAAGAGATAATGATGATTAAGTGGATTCCGCATATAACTGACAGTAAGACCCCACTGATTGAAGTTTCACTTTGAGCTATTCAGAAACTGTCGAGGCGTTGCCTCGGCAGTTATTCTTTAAAACGCCATTACTTTTCATACACCCATGCTTTATTATTTTTGCATGAAAAGGGGAATGGAGAGCATCCTGAATCAGAAAAGACTTTCTCACCATCTTTTGTTTTTCTTAACAGATTAATGATTACATGTAATTATGTGCTACGTTAAAATAGATTTATTTTTTCTCATTAAATTCTAATGTTATTCACACGGTCTTCTTATTCTTAATGGTTATGATATAACTAACAAGAAATGAGGAGGAATAATAAAATGAAAAAAACATTTAGTATTGTAATAGGAACACTTATAGGAGCTACGATTTTTGGAACAGGCATTTATCACTCACAAGCTGATGAAGCAAATCCAAAAATAAATAGTGATCAGGTTCGTCAAATGGTTGAGGAGCAGTATTCTGGAACGATTACTGAATTAGAATTGGAAAAGGATTTGGATAAAGCGGTGTATGAAGTAGAAGTAAAAGAAAAGAATATTGAGCATGATATTAAGCTAGACGCTAACACAGGAGAAGTACTACACGAAAGCTCCACAGAAAGAAAAGACGATGATTTGCAGGATGATTCATCCGTTCAATTAGATAAGGAAGCTATCATTGGTGTTGACAAAGCGAAAGAAATTGCTAAACAAAACTTTGATGGTAACGTAATAAGCATTGAGCTAGATGAGGATGACAATCAGCTAGTATATGAAGTTGAATTAAGAAATGGTAAGAAAGAAGCAGACTTTGAACTTGATGCAAAGAACGGTGATATTATAGAAATGGACATTGATACAGAAGACGATGACGATTAAATAAAGTGAAATTTCCATCCGGCTTTTACTGAAACAAATACGTACAAAGGCTTCATTCGCCACGTCCTGTGGCAACGCCTTTGTGACCTACTTCCATGTAGGCCCGAACCAATCGGACATTTACTGGCAGTTGATTCCCTGTAACCATATAGGTTTCACTTTATTGCATAAAATGGGGATATTACTGCCAGTTATAGGCGGGATAAAAAATACAAGCCGATCTTAAGATCAGCTTGTATTTTTTACTGGCTTCACTTTAAAATTATCTGTTTTCGTTGCTTTTACAGTATGATATCTTTCAAAATACTCACGAATAATTTCAACGGCATCTTTTTGAATTTCTTTTATGATCGGTTTATTGGTAAACATCGTATAATCGCCTCCACCAGATGCACGATAGTTATTGAGGACGACTGGATATTTTTTAGTATCCGCTACAGGCTGATTATGATAGGTTAGCCCTTCTATTCTTTGTCCTATAGGCATTGATACATTAATGGTATAATGGATGCCTTCCCACATATCATAGTTATAATGCTGAGGTTTTGGATGTTCAAAAACTGGATTTACAGTAACAATTCCTTGGTCATCGAGAATAAAATATTCTGCGCTTTTTTCTAGTGCTGCTTTAATATCTTTTCCAGTTAATTCTAAAACAACTAATGTATTAGGGTACATATAATTAGAAACGATATCACGCATGGTTACAGTTGATGAAAAGCCAGTGGACTCGTTATTTAATAAAGAGGTTACGGATATGTCTGCTCCACTTGCTTCCATTTGTACCTTTTGAATAAACTCTATAAATGGATGTTTGTTTATCCTAGCATGAAATGGTTCATCAATTGTCATATCACCTTCTATGTAGCCAATTGGCTGATCAAGCCATTTTTGCGTCGACTCCTCGAGAAAAGCCATGTTACTCATAATCTCTTTATCATCACGTATGTGCTCTAGCGGTCTTATAAAGGCTTTTTTATTGCGAATACACCAATGATTTGCTACTTTTTCAAGGTTTATCTCTACTTCACCATAAGCAGCTGCATTATTTCCTGGTTGAACAACAAGTACATCATTTATTCTTCCTGTTATTTTTCGATGTTGATGTCCTGTTAATAAAATATCAATACCTTCAATTTCACACATGTCATAGCCTTGATTCTCTCCTGTTAAGCTTTCAGTAGGTTCGCCAGTCTCCAAATCCTTTTCAAACCCGCCATGATAACATGCGATAAGGATATCTGGTTGTTCTTTTTGCTGTATGTAGGGAACCCATTCTTTTAATGTATTAAGTGCATCCTTGAATAAAATACCTTTAATATGATCAGCAGATTCCCAGTTCGGAATATAATGTGTCGTAATTCCTATAATGGCGACTTTGATATCATTAGCAAAAGTCTTTACTGTGTATGGGGGTCCATATTTTGGGCGCCCTGTTTCTTTATCAATAATATTAGCGGAAAGCCAAGGAAAGTTGGATTGATTAATAGCATCTGCCAAGATGTTACTGCCAAAATTAAATTCGTGATTGCCGATAACACCCGCATCTATATTAATCGTATTCATCGTTTTTATCATTGGGTTTTCTTTGTCGGTATGTTGTTTAACATAATGCGTCATTAGGGGGGTTCCCTGAATCAAATCGCCATTATCTAATACAATAACGTGATCTGATTTTTTTCGAGTCTGTTTTACGACAGTCGCATATTTAGCAAGTCCAAGATTTGCTTTCTCATTCGTTCCATAATGAATTGGCATAACATGTCCATGTACATCACTTGTATATAAAATGGTGAGTTTCGCTGTGTTGTTTTGCAAAGTGAGCATCCTTTCTATTAACTTAATTCAAATGAAAAGAAGCTGTCCCGCAGGATTCCTGAGGGACAAATACGAGCGTTTATACAATTTTTCTACGAATTCTTGCTGAAATAAAATCAATGATGGTAACGACAATGATGATAGCTAGCAAAATTAAGCCCATTTCATTCCAATTTCGATTATTAGCAGCAAAGATGATCATTGTCCCAATCCCACCAGCACCGACTATCCCTAATATGGAAGACGCACGAATATCGATTTCAAATCGATAAATCGCATAGGACAAAAATTCAGGAATAATTTGTGGGAGAACACCATAAAAAAGAATTTGAATTTTATTTGCGCCATTTGCTTCCATTGCTTCAACAACCTTCATATCAATCGCTTCAATTACTTCTGAGTACAGTTTTCCTAACATTCCGGTTGAACCAATTGCAATAGCCAGTACACCAGCAAATGCATTTGGTCCTACGGCTACTACAAACAAGATAGCGAGGATTATATCAGGGAATGCACGTACTGCCGATAGAATCCATTTTCCAATTGTTGCTAGGATTTTACTCCCTGTCATATTTTGCGCTGCTAGAAAGCCTAATGGAATGGCAAGAATTGCGGCCATAAATGATCCAGCAAATGCGATTAGCACAGTTTCCGCTATTTTTAACCCAACTTCACCAACTGCTGTCCAATCGGGGGAAAATAGCTTTGGAATAACACGATCAAAATTACTGATAACCCGTTCCAACGCACGTCCCCAATCAATATCGATCCCTACGAATGTCCAGACATATAGAGCGATGACGAAAAGCGCAATTATGATTCGTTTTAATCGTTTCCATATCGATTTTTCTTGCTTTGGAGGTAATGAATAATTTTCCATTATATCAATGCCTCCCTTAATTTATTACTTATATATTCAATGACAATAACAACAACAAATATTAAGATGATAATTGCCATGGCGTTTTGATAATTATAAAACCCTAACTGCTGATCTAGTACTAGCCCAATCCCACCAGCACCAACTAAACCTAATACTACAGATGCACGGATATTAATCTCGAACACATATAGGACGAATGAAGTGAATTGTGGTAGAACCTGTGGTACTAGTCCAAAAAAGATTACTTGATACACATTGCCTCCAGAAGCCCGCATTGCCTCTAAAGGATTCATATCAACAGATTCAATCGTTTCACTAATTAATTTCGCTAGAATGCCTAAAGAAAAAATAAATAAAGCTAAAATTCCGGGTAATACCCCAATTCCAAATAGGCCAACAAAAATTACTGCAAGTACAAGGTCAGGTATTGTTCTTAAAATATTTAATAATGTCCTAGTTAGATAATATAACGGTTTAAACGTTGTTACATTTTGAGCTGAAAGGATGGCAAGGGGGACAGTTAATATTGCCGCCGCTGTTGTAGCAATAATTGCCATCTGAATCGTTTGTGCCATTTCTCCCCAAACTTTCGGAATGACCTCTAAATTGGGAGGGAAGAATTTTTCGATGACAACAAGCATATTACCTAATGCGTCACCAAGACCACCAACCATTTCCCGTTGTGTCCAAACCATACTAAACAAGTAAAAGCCTAGAACAATAAAGAAAATAATGGTTATTTGCACTTTCGTTTTCACTGGATAAAGCGCTGGTGTCTTACCACCACCTGTTGTATTCTTTGTCACGATTGATCTGCCCCCCCACGCAAGTCATCCTCACGTATAGAGCGACCATAAATTTCTTCGAAGGTCTGCTCAGACACTTCAGAAACGGGTCCGTCAAATACTACTTCACCTGCTCGCATACCAATAATACGATCAGCATATTCCATTGCCATATCAATAAAATGCAGGTTTACAATCGTTGTAATGTTATCTTCTTTATTTATCTTCTTCAAGTATGTCATTACTTGATGAGAAGTGGGTGGATCAAGGGATGCAACAGGTTCATCTGCCAGAATATAATGTGGTTTTTGGGTAAGTACTCGGGCAATACTCACTCGCTGCTGTTGCCCCCCACTTAATTCATCTGCTCGGCTATAAATTTTTTCATCAATGTTAACCCGTTTTAGACTTTCATATGCTAATCCAATATCCTCTTTTTTATAGAGGTTCAAGATCGAACGTAACGTGCCAGTATGGCCTAGTCGACCTGCTAGGACATTTTTAAGCACATTTGTCCGTTTGACCAAGTTATAGTTTTGAAAGATCATGCCAACTTTCGTACGTAGTTGACGTAAGTCACTGCTACGGTAATCTAATATATTTTCATTATCAACCAATAATGAACCGCTAGTAGGTGTGACAAGACGGTTTATGCTCCTTATAAATGTTGATTTCCCTGCACCTGATAGACCAACAATAACGACGAACTCACCGTCGTTAATGGTTACATTAATATTTTTCAAGCCTTCTGTACCATTTGGGTAGATAAGCCCAACGTCTTTAAATTGAATCATTGTATGTATTTCCCCCATAACAAACTTAGATTGTTCGGTAATCTTCTGAACTAGGAAAAAAAGGGAGAGATTGTGCTCCCCCTTTTTATTATTCAATTTACACTATCAATCTATAGTTCAATATCATCTTTGAATTTTTGGTATGTTTCTTTAACGATTTCATATTCTTCGTCTGTTGCCTCATCAATTGCATCCCAATTATAAACATCATTCATAATTTTTATCATTTCTTTATCTTCATTAAAGGAAAGGAAAGTTTCTTTAATTTCTTGTACTAATTCATCATCTAGTTCTTTGGTGACAGAAATCGTATCGTTCGGGATTTCTTCAGTATAGTCAAGTACTTTTAATTTATCCATAACATCTGGATATTCTTCTTCTAGCTCCGTGCGTACATCATCAAAAGTTGTTGCCACATCTGCATCTCCTTCATAAACAGCGATGGCAGCACTATCGTGACCGCCGGCAGAAGTAGTTGCACTAAAGAAATCACTTTCCAGTTCAGGACCAGAAGCATAATCAAATTCTTGCATTAATTGATATGCAGGGAAAAGATATCCAGAAGTAGAGCCTTTATCTGCATATGCCCAAACTTTATTCTCTAAGTCTGCCAATGAGTTGATATCTGAATCAGAACGAACTAGATATTGTGCTTTATATGTACCGGAGCCGTATCGAATAGATTTTAAGATTACTTCCACGTCATATTGTTCATTTGCTAAAACATAGCCAAACGCTGGTATAAAGCCAATATGTACCTGATTTGCACCCATCGCTTCAACCAAAGCGTTGTAATTTGTCATTACTTCACCTTTTACTTCTATACCTAATTCTTCGCTCAAACGCTTTGCTAAAGGTTCAACGGTATCAGCAATCGTATCCGAATCCTGTGATGGAACGAACCCCATTACTAATGTCTCTGGTTTACTGTTACCTTCGCTACTTTTGTCCCCATTACTATCTTTGGATTCATCAGAGCTTCCACATGCTGCTAGTACAATTGCCAAAAATAAGACTAAAAATAGACTAAGCCACTTTTTCATCTTGACCCTCCTAAAAAATTAAAATGTACACTTTAATTAAATACTATTTAGGACAAAAATGCTAGGTTGATTTCAAAAAAATTCTACAAATTTACAAATTCATTACAAAGTGTGGTTTATCGAATGCTGTAAATAAGGATATACTTGTACCGGAGTAGATTTCTTTTATCCTAGAGAAGGTAATAAATAGGTATAGAGGAGTGGAGAAATGTCATGTCAACATTTCAAAAGGCACTATTCTTATATAATGGTAATGCTGGTGGTGATGTAATAGAAGATAAGCTAGCCCAAACCATACCTATACTATCGCAGGCAATTAAGCAGCTTACTGTTATCCAAACCAATTCTGTCGAGGATGCTAAACGCACATGTGAAATGTATGCGAAGCAAGTAGAACTTATTATTATTCTTGGAGGCGATGGTACTGTACACGCATGTATAAATAAGATTGCTTCTTTGAAGGAGCGGCCAATTCTTGCAGTCTTGCCAGGCGGTACGTCAAATGATTTTAGTAGGATGATGCTGATGCCGCAAAGTTTGGAGGAAGCAGCACAAACGATCCTTGAAGGTACAATAATGGATATTGATATCGGAAAGGCAGACGAACGTTACTTTTTGAATTTTTGGGGCGTGGGGCTAGTAACGGAGACATCACAAAATATTGATCCAAATCAAAAGAAAAATTTTGGTGTTCTTAGTTATTTTATGAGTACAATTAAAACGGTTAGTCAGGCGAAAAGCTTCACATATAATATAACTACGAGACAAGATAGCTATAATGGGGAAGCTGTTATGATATTAGTATTAAATGGCAAGTTTATCGGAACAAGGGAACTTCCAATTACATCGATACATCCTTCTGATGGCTTACTTGATGTCTTAATTGTGAAAAACTCTAACTTAGCTTCATTTCGAGAGTTATTATCGATGAACAATCCAGAAATGGATACAGACAACTTAAGGGAAGTCACATACTTCCAAACGGATTATTTAGAGGTGTATACAGAGGAGGAAAAAGAAGTGGATACCGATGGGGAAATAGCAGCTGGTACTCCTTCAACCATTGAGGTAGTACCATCACACCTGAAAATGATATGTGGATCTGTAAAATAAAAAAATGAATTTGATTTTTACACAATTCCGAATAAGCAATTGTCAGCTTGTAGAGACACCCCTGTTTTCATAAGCTTTTTTTGCTTGGGAAATTATGGTATTCGTCGTTTTCATCGAATAGACTCGCACCTAACACAACTTGAATAGGTGCAGGTAATCATCTTTATGTTTTGGCAAGCTACCCCTGAGTAATGCTTGTTCTCACATATTTTCTTCTCCGCACAAACGATAATAACGTAGCATGCAGTTCTTTTGAAAATTTCTCCTAAGAAATTGTGTTTTTTGAATCCTTCTAAGTGGATGATGCGTAGGAATAGGGAAAAATATCCAACAAACCAATCGTTATGGATAGTGTAAGTATTGTAGTGACAAAGACGTTCGCTTAATTTACAAAATGACGAAGGAACTATGCTATCATACGTTTAATTATGGATTCGGAAAGGGAGGAGAGGGAATGATCATAGATCGTACATTAAAAGAAAAAAAGGAAGACACCTCTCTAAAGTTATTCGTTGTATTATCAAAAGCGTATCGAACAATTATGGAACAAGTAGAAGCAGATATTCAACGTAGAGGGCTTAATTTAACAGATTTTGCAGTATTGGAATTACTGTATCATAAGGGAGGGCAACCATTAAAAAATATTGGCGAGAAAATATTGCTAACAAGTGGCAGTATTACATATGTTGTCAATAAATTAGAGAAGAAGAGTTATTTAAAACGAATTCCAAACCCGGATGATCGTCGCGTTACATTTGCAGAGATTACGGAGAAGGGAGCCGATTTATTGCAAACGATCTTTCCAGGACATTGGGAAAGAATCGAAGAGATAACAAATGGACTAAATGTAGCGGAGAAAGAGATAGCAATAGAGCTATTAAAAAAGCTAGGTACGTCCATTCGTACATTATAGGATTACTTTCAAGAAATAACTTATAGGGTGTGATAAATGTCACAGCCTTTAATAGAAAAATATGGTAATATTCAAATGGGATGTGGGATCCCTGCTCTTTAAAATGAATAGACAAGCGATATATGCTTGGCAATGAAGAAGCAAAATATTTATCTCAATAGAAGATATATGTTTTGCTTTTTCCCATATAGGAAACAGTATTGCTGTAACCTATATATTGTATGGATTGAAGGTTTCTAAAAGGAGACGTTGTGCGTGGAGATTAAATTAAAACCTACTACTAGGTATGTTGTAATCCTAGAAGTAGGTTTATTTTATCCCGCCTATAATCGTTTAAAAAGGGTGACTTTCTTCTATTCGAATGACAGTGTAAGAAATAGTACCTAAATTATGTAAATGAATTGTAATGTTTTTAACATAATTCAGTTTGTGTTACTCTATTGCTGGGTATTATACAATTAGAAATCTTAGTTGCTTTAAAGGAGGTTTGTGCTATGGAAGAATCAGATGTGCTCGTTTATATAAGCAGTGACTGTAAAGAATGTGAAAATCTTTTGAAACATTTAAAGGAATGGGATATCTCTTTTCGTACAAAAAATGTTAACGAGAATAGCAATTATATGAAAGAACTGCAAGAGAAGGGTATATACGGTACTCCAGCAACCTTTATTAAAGAAGAAAGTGAACCAATTTTAGGTTTCCAAAAAAATAAAATTAAATATCGTTTGGGTTTAGAAAATACAGGTATATCACATTATAGTTCCTTATTTGAGGGGTATCGAAAGTAGTATCGGTATCAGTCACACACCTTTCGTAATTGCATAAGCTATTGTAAAAGAAGAATTAGAGAAGGTGTGTGTCAAATGTATAATCGGCCTTATTTTGATCATGTATATAATCATTATGATGGCCAGCGTAATTATCCCTATCCTCAACCAACTTCCCACTATATGAACATTGATCCCGAGCAACAAAACTTTCATCAAACGATTCAGCAAAGTTTTCAATCTTATTATCCCCAAACCCCTTATGACTATTTTACTAAACCGCAACAACCTATGAGCTGGCCAGGTATTAAATCCCAAGCATCACAGCCGAATTTTCAACAAGAGATGCATAATATGCATGCTCCAGAAAACAGTGGGCAAGCACAGCAACCAGGTGAAGCAGGGCAACAATTAGACTTAGATAAAATGTTATCAACGGTAGGTCAATTAGCAAACACGTATCATCAAGTATCGCCAATCGTAAAACAGTTCGGTTCATTAATAAAGGCATTTAGATAATTGATGGCTAAAAAGCTGATGTTAGCCACATCAGCTTTTTCTGTCAACCGTTTTAAGGTCAAGCTGTAAGCTATTTTGTAGGAGTAACGAAATTGCTTTTGTTAAAAATTAGAAATCATGGGAGTAAAAATCACACGGTATCTCGAAGAAGTTTGTAATAATCTAACGAATGATCGGGTATACGAAAGGTAGGACTTGAAGAGGAGAATATAAATGATAGCATGTTTGGTTATTCATGGATATACAGGAGGTCCCTATGAGGTTGAACCTTTAGCCAACTATTTGCAAGAAAATACGAATTGGCATGTGGAGGTACCGACGTTACCAGGACATGGAAGAAAATTAAACTTAAAGAATGTTTCACATAAGAAATGGATAAAGGCAGCTGAGAATAGCTTGCTGCAGTTAAAGGCAAAGTTTGAGACGATTTACCTTATTGGTTTTTCTATGGGGGGAATGATAGCTGCTTATTTAGCAGCTAAATATAACGTCAATAAACTTGTCCTTCTAGCTACATCAGGGAAATATTTATCCTTTAAACAAATTGGATTAGACGTTGCTGGTGTATTAACAGATGCTATGAAGGGGAACTTAAGAAAAAACAAATTGTATCAAAATTATCGAAAAAAAATAGGAGCAGTGCCGTTAAAATCGAATATTGAATTTCTTAAATTGGTGAAATTTACACGTCGTTACTTAAGAAAAATTGATTCACCAGTACTTATTGCACAAGGCCAGCAGGATGGGATGGTCCCATATAAAACTGCATATTACTTAAATAAAGAAATTACTTCTAAACGAAAAGAGGTTGTCTTTTTTGAACGATCTAGGCACTTAATATGTCTAGGAGATGATAAGGATACACTGAACCAGATGGTGTTTTCTTTCCTTACGAAAGAACCAGTATCGAATGAATAGGCGGTAGTAATATCATTTTAACACTCAGTTACTTCGGACACTTTATCCACATATAACTGGCAGTAATCCCCCAACTGCAAGCAATAAAGTGAAACCACTATGGGTAATTAGGGGGGCAACTGCCAGTAAATGTCCGATTGGTTCAAAGGCCTTTTGGTCATACTCTTGTGGTACTACCAATCAGTGGCAAATCCCTCATCTTATTTTCTATTATTTATTTGTATTAAAAAAGGAGATAACTAATGCTCCTTCCCCGCCATAAGTTGAAATTAACGGACCGGTATCCATGAGATAAGCATCCTTAAAGGGATATTTACTACGTATGTCGGCAAGTACTTTTTTCGCTCTTTCTTCTGCATTACAATGAGACATAGATATTACTTTATCTTCGAAATTTTTTGTGTATTCTCCGATTTGTTCAATAAAACGTCTAATCGATTTTTTATCGCCTCTAACCTTTTCCGTTACTTCGATTGCTCCTTCTTCACTAGCTTTCATTAACAACTTTATATTAAGAGTTTTGGCAATTGTCCCCTTAACCTTATCTAGACGACCACCTAGTACTAAGTTTTCTAATGTCTTGAGCACAAATAATGTAGTTGTATGCTCGACTAGGTAATGTATGTGATCCACAAGCTCTCCAAACGAGTAATTATCTTCTATTTTATTGATTGCTTCGTGAAGTAGAAGAGCGATACCACAAGAGGCTGTTTTCGTATTAATCACTTCAATGATCCGGTCAGGCTCTTCCTCTAACAGCATATTCATTCCCATAACTGCATTTTCATACGTACTGCTTAATCCTTTAGTAAGACTAAGCATAAGTATAGGAGTTTGTTTACTTACTTGTTTATATGCCTCGTAAAAGTCATTTGGACTAGGAGCAGCAGAACGTGGAAGTTCATTCATTTCCTTTATTTTTTTATGAAAAGTTGGTAAGTCTAAATCGACATCGCTTTTGTATTGACCATCACTAAAGTGCAGGTATAACGGTACTTGAATAATCTCTGTCTTACGAAGCAAACGCTGTGGAATATCAGCTCCGCCATCTGTCATTAATTGTATGTGCATGCCTTCACCCATTTCATATAAATTAATCTTGTTGTTCTTTTTTTGCAATGGTTACCTTCTTTTTCTGGTTTGTACTTAAAATGAATAGGAACAATCCAAATAAAACGATGGTACCACCCAGTAATTGAAAGGCGGTTACCTTCTCTTCTAAAATAATATAGGCAAGTATGGAGGCTCCAACTGGTTCAAATACAATTCCCATTGAGATAGTCGCTGTGCTCAGCCATTTTAACGCCCAATTAAACAGGGTATGACCAAGAAAAGTAGGAATGATAGCTAGTGCTAAGAAAACCCACCAATGGTCTGCTGGATATCCAAAAAAAGGATGTTGAAAAGCTAAATTATATAGTATAAGTGTAATGGCGCTAACACTATATACTACAAATGTATAGCTCATCAAAGAAAGGCTTCTTCTAACTCGTTGTCCAAGTAAAAAGTATGCCGTAACCGTTATAGCACCGCCCAAT
Organism: uncultured Virgibacillus sp.; assembly: GCF_947495635.1. Lineage (NCBI taxonomy): Bacteria > Bacillati > Bacillota > Bacilli > Caryophanales > Bacillaceae > Virgibacillus > uncultured Virgibacillus sp. The sequence continues at coordinate 26,384 of NZ_CANMAB010000018.1, forward strand.
GCCAATATGTCTCCATATAAAGCCATTCCACTTATTTTAAAGTCACCCCAGCTTATGATAATGCTTCCGATTAATGCAATCAACATACTTATTACTGCTCCAGATGAAAAACGTTCCTGAAAAAAGAAATACGTACCTAAAAATGCAAAAATTGGTTGTAAGGATACTAGTACGACAGAACTAGCTACGGAAGTAAAATTTAAGGATTCGAACCATAATATAAAGTGGAAGGCTAAAAAAACTCCTGCAAGAATAGATAGAAGCCAGTCTTTTCTATTTATTAACTTTAATTCATGACGATATTTTAATAAAATGATGGGAGCCATCAATAATACAGCAAATACTAATCGGTAATTGGCTATTATTGAAGCAGGTGCTTGATCAGCAAGCCTGACAAATATAGCAGACGTCGATACAGAAATTACTCCGATTACAACTGCAATGTATGGATTAAATGGAGGAAGACGCATCCCAAACCTCCTTATTTCTATCTTGTATATCTCATTCATTTTATCATGGTATTACTAAAAAATCATTTATCTAATTAGTATCCTTGTGAAAAATATGTTATGATATTGATTGCATGAGTTTACGATTGAGGCCTCTTACCATATAAGGTGAAGCCTTTTTGTACTTTAGGAAGTATAAAAATACATTCTATTAATAGAATATAAATTTTAAGTGATACGATTTGTGTAGATTCCCTTTAAATAAATTTTATAGTGTGTGTTCTTACAAAAGGGCAAGATTGGATCAAGAAGTACAGCCTTTATATGGTTAGTAATATAATGGTCTGAGGAGCAGAATACGATCTGCATACTATTTCATGGACTTTTTGAAGATCCTCTAATACGATGCTGTGAAAGCGGGGACCATAACAAGGACTAAAGTATAGAAGCAACACGGCCTCTTTTACAATAAAATTTTTACACAAAAAAGGAGTAGAGGAATAGGTGACAACATTTAAAGAACTAGGCATCTCAAATCCCATAATGAAAGCATTGGAGAGAATGGGTTTTGAAGAAGCAACCCCAATTCAAGCAGAAACAATACCATTAGCGATACAGGGTAATGACGTTATTGGACAAGCGCAGACAGGAACAGGTAAAACCGCTGCTTTTGGTATTCCTATGATCGAAAAATTGGATGCCAAAGCACGAAAAATCCAAGGGCTAGTTGTAGCCCCGACAAGAGAATTAGCAATTCAAGTAGCGGAAGAACTTAATCGACTTGGAAAATTAAAAGGGGTACGTGCATTTGCGGTATATGGTGGACAGCATATGGACCGTCAAATTCGTTCACTAAAGGATGGTCCCCAAATTGTAGTTGCAACTCCAGGTAGATTACTTGACCATATGCGTAGAAAAACGATACGTACAAATAATATTCAAACTGCTGTCTTAGATGAAGCAGATGAAATGCTAAACATGGGTTTTATTGATGATATTCGCGATATTCTAAAAGGCATACCTGAAGAAAGACAAACACTTCTATTTTCGGCTACGATGCCAAAAGAAATACGTGATATTGCAACAAATTTAATGAAGCAACCTAAAGAGATTAAGATCAAAGCGAAGGAAATGACAGTTGAAAATATTGACCAATATTTTATAGAAATTCCTGAAAAATATAAGTTTGATACGTTGAATAATCATTTAGATATTCATTCACCTGATCTAGCAATCGTATTTAGTCGTACGAAAAAGCGGGTAGATGAAATAACAGAAGGTTTACAAGCAAGAGGTTATCGCGCAGAAGGAATTCATGGTGATTTAACACAAGGGAAACGGATGTCAGTGTTAAACAAGTTTAAGAATGGGCGTGTCGATGTTTTAGTGGCTACGGATGTGGCTGCTAGAGGTCTTGATATATCCGGTGTTACCCATGTATATAATTTTGATATTCCACAGGATCCAGAGAGCTATGTACACCGTATTGGGCGTACAGGTCGTGCAGGTCGTACAGGTGAGGCTATTTCCTTTATTACTCCACGAGAAATGGCACACTTGCAGTTGATCGAGAAAGTAACGAAGAGTAAAATGAAGCGTTTAGTTCCACCGACTAATCATGATGCTCAAAAAGGTCAACAGCAGGTAGCGCTGAAGAAAATTATGGATACGATAGAGAAGAAAGATCTAAAGGATTATCATCAAACTGCTAATCAATTGTTAGAGGAGCACGATTCTGTCTCTGTAATTGCAGCAGCTCTTAAATTGCTTACAAAGGAACGAAAAGATACACCAGTCAAAATATCTTCTGTAGCCCCTGTTAGCGTGAAGAAGGCGCAGCGTTCTAAGGATAATCGTCGATCAAATAATAAACGGTTCTATGGTAAACGTGGTCAAAGCGGTCGTGGTGGCCAAGGAGGGCGCAATCAAGGTGGACGTAATAGAAAGGGAAATTACCAGAAGCGCAGGAATCGTGATTCCTAATCATATCATTACAACTTCTTCGTTGTAAGAAGCTTCAAGCTGTCGAGAAATTTTTTCTCGGCAGCTTTTTAATAACGTGCTAATTTAAATATGGTTGCCTTACAAAAAGGTGATGTTTTAGGTGATGCATATGAATATCTGATTGGTTAATTTGCAATGGGATCAGGTGAAAAGGCAGGGGAATTCTATATACGCCACGTCAAGTAGCTTTATCTCCGTTAACTCGCTCCAGTCGCTACGTTTCTAATCGTGCGCTTGCAGAAGATGGTGCAATGCTTTATTTACAACTATGCTTCCACTATTAATTTTGAATTTTTTCGAAGTTTCCCCACTTATAACTGGCAGTAATACCCTCACTTCAAGCAATAAAGTGAAACCAATAGTGGTAAGTAGGTGACTCACTGCCAGTATATGTCTGATGGCTTCAAAGACCATTAGGTCATACCCTTGTGGTACTAACCATTAGTGGGGAATAAACAAAACCCCCAACTTTTTATGTTCCAGTATTAGTTTCTCTATCACGTATTTTCTAAATAGTCTGCTTACAATTTAATAGTTCATTGGGGGTAGTGAATATATAATTTGCATCTTCAAAGCCTTCTTTGGATTTTGCCCCCCAATAGGCTAACCCGAAATCAACACCAGCGGATTTTGCACATCTTAAATCATATACAGAATCACCTATATAGATTGCCTCACTTGCTTTACAATTCAATATTTTAAGTGCTAATTCTAGTGGTTCTGGATTAGGCTTGTGTTTTTCGGTATCATCTGCACAAATAACGGATTGAAAGTGATGAGCAATATTTAATTTTTCAAATCCGGCTTGCAATTCTTTCTTATTTTGAGAAGTTACGATTGCCGTATTTGGAAGTTTGGCAATGACCTCAATCATACCTTGAAATACAGGTACATGTTTCATGAAAGGTTTTTGCTTTTCTAACCAAGTATTGAGTGTGGTTGGAATATCTGCGATCTCAAGGATTTCCAAAGTTCTTAATCCAGGAATCCCGATGGAAAAACGTAACTCTTCAATATCTTTTAGAATTCCGATTTGTCGTAATGTGGATTGTAATGCCTCAAGCCCAATTCTTTCTGAATCAATAATCGTTCCATCTAAATCAAATATAAAGCTTTTATACATGCCTATTCATCTCCCATCTTATGATACATTTATGGTAGATGATGAAATGGATTTCAGGTCAATAGTCAGATTGAAGATCGCCGAATAATATTATATGGAATTTTTATTTTATCACGGGATTTTCTGATAGCAAGCTCAAAAGCCTGCTCGCCAACATGCATTAAATGATGATCTACAGTAGCTAAACCCAGTGCCACCCCTACTGGTTGGTTTTCCTGTCCGATTATTGCCAAATCTTCAGGTACTTTTAAGCCAGAAGATTGCGCATATTGATAAATTCCACCCGCAACCTCGTCGCCGTTGGCATATATAGCACTTGGTTTATTATTAAGGGCGAAGAACCTTTTGGCTGCCTGAAAGCCGTCCTCTAGACAATAGCATTGCGAAATATACGTGCCGGGTCTAAGTTCTCCGAATACTTCTTTATACGCTTGGCAAGTTTGCTGTGTACTAAGACTTTCTTCTCCCCTAGCAGTCGTAAAAGCAACAGAGGAATGCCCCAATTCCTTTAATGTTTGAAAGGCGTCTATATAGGAAGCATATCTGTCAATATAAGAACAGCCTATTTTCTTGAAGTCTGTATATTCACAAGAGATGATGGATCCATAAGTTGTAAACGGTAAGATTTCATCCCACGCATTTGCTTTTGAGGTTATGATGATACTGTCTAGTAATTTATTTTTTAGCATAGCGAGGTATTCCAATTCTTTCTTTTTATCATATTTGGTAGGAAGAACAATGACAGAAAAGTCCATTTTTACTGATCTATGAAGGATTCCTTGTAACATTTGATCAAAAGCTTGATTATTATTATAAGGTAGGATTACTCCAATTATATTTGTTTCTCCGCGAATTAGATCAATCGCATTTTTATTAGGTGTGTAGTTTAAATCGTTAATGACTTTTTGAACGGCGTTTCTTTTTTCCTCAGAAACGTATTTATAATTATTTAGCACTCTCGAAACCGTTGATACGGATACTCCGGCTATCTTTGCAATATCATTAATATTTGTCATTTTTTTCTCCTGTAATAGGTTTGTATAGTTATGAACGATAATCAGAACAGGCCAACCCGAGTACTGAGCGGGTTAGCCTTTTTTAAGATAATTATAAAATTCTACTCATTAATCCAAGAAAAACTAAAATCGCAAAAATAATCCACCAAATATGATTCTTCCATTTTGCTGGAAAGCGTTTTTTATTCCAGCGATTAGGGTCAAATTGGATCGAGTCATCTGAATGATTTCTTCTTGTGGCAACTGTAGCCCAGGGATTATACATTTTTGCGCCTGTCAGTACGATGGGGGCAATCGCGAATCCACCAATAAAACCAAAAATGTGTCCATAAATATTAATGTTTTGACGGATGAATGTCATAATAAGTCCCACGATTACGATCGTTAGTATTATTTGTGAGCTTGTTTGATCAATGAGATGTTTACGGAATGTAACCATAAATATATAAATCCCAAACAAACCAAAGATAGCACCAGATGCACCGACATGGACAAAGGAGAAATCCAATGAGCCGAAGAGATATGTCCCTAAATTGCCAATAAATCCAGCTGCTAAATAAGCAATTATAAATTTTGTTCTACCAAGCATTTGCTCAAGAGCAGGTCCGAATAATACGAGGGAGAATGAATTGAATAATGCATGTGTCAAGTTTACATGAAGGAAAATTGGTGTTATTAGACGCCAATACTCTCCTTGATGAATATAGTAATTGCTACCTGCTCCGAACTGATAGAGCGTGTCACCGAATGGTAACTGTAAAAGATCAATGATTATCCATAATCCAAGATGAATAATAACTAAAGTAGTTACAATAGGATATGCTTGCCTAAATTCTTTTATACTTCTTTCATTTCGTATAAACATTGGACTCCCCCGACTTATACTTTTTTAGAAATAGAATTACTATGGTATTCCATTCGTTATTGTTATTATTATTATTGTAATATACGATCATGTATAGTATGACCAATTTTATCGTACTAAAATAATAATTAAAAACATAGTAATTTGCACGAATAGACTGATGCAATAATAAGAGAAGTAATTCGATTGGATTCTTCAGGCGTATTTAACGACTTTAGCCAGTTTGAAAAGGAGTAAGATGTTCATGATCAGAGGAATAGGAATTGATCTTATTGAGTTATATCGTATAGAAAATAGTATGCAGAGAACTCCACGTATAATAGAAAGAATTTTAACTCCGATCGAAAGGGAGAGATTCTATGCTCTCCATAACAAGAGGAGGCAGGTGGAATTTTTAGCTGGTAGATTTGCAGCGAAAGAAGCATTTGCTAAAGCTGTAGGAATAGGCATCGGACGGCTTAGCTTTCAGGATATAGAGATTCAAATTGGAGAGAATGGTGCTCCAATTTTACATGCTAAAGGGTATGGAAAAGAGAAAATATTTTTGTCCATTACACATACGGCTGATTATGCTGCTGCGCAAATTGTGATTGAAGCTCTATAAGGACATGCATAATCGCTCAGGTTGTCTCATATATTTTAGTGCGGGTAGGAGGGAACACATTGTATATTGTCACCGCTAAGGAAATGTACGATATCGATCACTTTGCAATGACCGAAATTGGTTTAGATGGGAAATTGTTAATGGAGAATGCTGGACGAGCTGTTGCTGATCGTGTGACAGCAATTGTTAAGGATACGGACAAGATTTGCGTGCTTGCTGGTTCAGGTAATAATGGTGGAGATGGTTTTGTTATAGCTAGAACACTTCTAGACAAAGGTTATGCTGTTCAGGTACTACAGGTGGTTGCTAATGATAAAATCCTTGGAGATGCGTATTATCATAAACGACTATTTGAAAGGTGCGGAGGCATCATATCCTTATTTGATGGTAAATGTACATCAATGATAACTAGTAATAATGTAATCATTGATGCAATAATTGGCATTGGTTCGAAGGGGATATTACGTGAACCATTAGCATCGTTGGTTCATTATATTAACCGTGAAGCGAAAAAAGTAATTTCTGTAGATATTCCTTCGGGACTACCGGCAGATGAAGGTAAAGGGGAATTTATTTCTATTCAAGCAGACTATACTTTTGTTATAGGTGCGCCGAAGGTCAGTGCGTTTTTGAATCACACCTCTCCTTATTACGGAAAGTGGGAGCCTGTTTCCATTGGTTTACCTTCCCGTGCTTTCAAAACTAACACATCTAGATTCGTATGGGGAATAGATGATGTTCGGAATAGTTTACCTGATCGGAAACCAGATGATCATAAAGGAGAGCACGGTAAGGGTCTGGTGATAGGAGGGAGTAAGGAGATGCCGGGTGCGCTAGCTATGAGTTTAAAAGCTTCGCTACGAGCTGGAGCGGGTCTCATTACTGGAGCAACTACCGAAGGCGTCATTCGGATGCTTTCTGCTAATTGTATAGAAGCTACCTATAAAGAATTATCTGAAACAAATGGTTTTCTTGATAACCGAACTGATGTAAGTTTAGAAGGCTATCATGCTGTCGCTATAGGAATGGGCATGGGAAGAAGAACGTGTACCGGTGATTTGGTTCGAAGCTTAGTTCATACAGCTGAATGTCCGATTGTGATAGATGCGGATGGCCTATATCATATAAAAGAGGATCTTTTAGATATAGAAAATAGGCGTTATCCAACAGTAATCACACCGCATCCTGGAGAAATGGCAATGCTTTTAGGGATTACTGTAAATGAGTTACTCCTAGAACCATTTAGGTATTCGCGTGAATTCGCTATTAAAAATAACTCCTATGTCGTTCTCAAGGGAATGATTACCATTATTACATCTCCTGAAGGTGAGCAAGTTGTGAATATGTCTGGTAATCCTGGTCTTGCCAAAGGGGGAAGTGGAGATGTGTTAACAGGCATTATCTTAGCAATGATTATGCAGGGACAAACGATTTTTCAAGCGCTGTGTAATGCTTGTTATATTCATGGAAGGTCCGCAGATGAATTAATAAGTGAAAAGCATTCCTATCATGACCTACTCGCTAGTGATGTGATCGATGGGCTTGCGAAGGTATTTCGTATTATTTCTTGAGAGGTATTAGGTGATAACGTTCCCTTTGTTTTTAACTGAGACAAGGGAGATATGTCCATGAAAAGAAAAATTGGCGGTTGGATCATTGTATTTGGCTTCGTACTATTATTATCAGCCTGTGGAGAAAAATCACAGGAGGATGTTGTTGCAGAATTAAAAGACAATTTGGATGAAATGGATGGTTACAAAGCTAAAGCAGAAATGAGTATGAATACCGGCCAGGAGCAGCAAAAGTTCAATATTGATGTTTGGCATAAAAAGGATGATCTCTATCGCGTTGCCTTATCTAACAATGAAGACGAAAAAGGAAATCAGATTATCCTAAAAAATAAAGATGGTGTATTTGTTTTAACGCCTGCATTAAGCAAAAGCTTTAAATTTCAATCAGAATGGCCAGATAATAGCAGTCAACCATATCTTTATCAATCCTTAGTTAAGGATATTGAAAAAGATAAGGAAGCAGCATTTGAAGTGAGTGACTCCCATTATATCTTTAAAACAAAAACAAATTATCAAAGCAACAATAATTTGCCATATCAAGAAATTTACTTTGATAAGAAAACCTTTCAGCCTGTTCAGGTAAATGTACTAGATAAGGATAAGAATGCATTGGTAGAAGTAAAATTTTCGAGCTTTGACAAAAAAGCTACGTTTAAAGACAATGACTTTACTATGAAGAAGAATATGGCGAGTGGAGCAGTAGCTGAGGAAGAGGTTTCTGGAGATGGTGTGGAAGATACACTTACTGTATTTTATCCTTCTTATATGGCAGGATCTGAATTAACAGAGAAAAAAGAAGCCTCAACGGAAGAAGGGGAACGTGTAATTTTGACCTTTGAGGGTGAAAAAAATTTCACGTTGGTCGAAGAAAAATCAAAGGTACAAACGACAATGATGTCTCCAAATGAAGTGAAGGGAGAAATTGTCAATCTAGGATTTGCTGTTGGAGCAATTTCAGCTAACAAGTTAGAGTGGTCTCATAATGGGGTAGACTTCATGTTAGCAAGTGATGAATTAACGAAGCAAGAACTAATTCAGGTTGCTCAATCTGTGCAAAGTAAAGAAGTGAAGTAACATGAAATTCTAACAAGCAGACTCGCAATTACTTGGGGTCTGCTTTTATTTTTGGTTATTTTTAACATAAGTGATCTGATTAAGCGAATGAATTGTAGCTATACTCAAGACGTTCGATTGTGGTTTTACTTCAGGTTTTGCAATTACTCATTATCATAATATTGACATCAACCTCCCCCCAAGAAATAATAGGGGTATTATTATTTTTATCCCTATATAACTGGCAGTAATACCTCCAATTCAAGCGCGATAAAGAGAATCCACTATTGGTAAGTGGGGGATCGACTGTCAGTAAATGTTCGAGGGTTCAATGTCCTTTAGTTCATATCCTTGTGATACGAACTATCAGTGGGGGCTAAACCAACTCACGAACTGATTGAAGTTTCAATTTATATAACCATTAACGTAAGAAACCTCGCGTTATTTGCGAAAGGAGTTAGAGCTAGTGGAATTACATAGATATACTTGGGTTGAAATAGATTTGGAGGCAATTGCATATAATATAAAACAAATAAAACAAAAGCTCCCGATAACAAGTAAAGTAATTGCTGTTGTAAAAGCGGATGGCTACGGTCATGGGAGTATTCCTGTAGCAAAAAAAGCCCTGACAGCTGGAGCGGAAGCGTTAGCTGTGGCATTGCTTGAGGAGGCAATTGAATTACGAAAGGCTCAAATAACAGCGCCGATCTTGGTATTGGGCTGGGTTCCTCCTGAATCAGCTGTTGTAGCAGCCGAACTTGATATTACATTAACCTTTTTTCAACAGGATTGGCTAGATCAAGTAAATAGTTATACACTTGCTAAACCATTAAAGCTTCATTTAAAAGTCGATTCTGGTATGGGGAGGATCGGCATAAGGTCAGAGAAAGAGCTATATTCTATTCTATATGCATTAAATAAAAATAAAAGCATATATTTAACAGGAGTATACACCCATTTTGCAACAGCAGATGAACCAGAGTCAGCTTACTTTTTACAGCAAAAGGAGCGATTTGAAATACTGTTATCGAAACTGAAGCAGCATTGGGCTGGGGAGCTTGATATTCATATAGGCAATAGTGCGAGTGCTATTCGTTTACCAGAAGATATGTACGATTATATTCGATTTGGTATTGCCATGTATGGATTATATCCTTCTAAAGCAGTAAAAGATAAGGGGGAGATAGACTTAAAGCAGGCTTTTTCGTTACACAGCAATCTAGTGCATGTCAAACAAATTGAATCTGGAGATACTGTAAGTTACGGCTGTACGTATACGGCAAATGAAAAAGAATGGATTGGTACAATACCTATTGGATATGGTGATGGGTGGCTGCGAAAAATGCAGGGTTTTTCAGTATTAATCAATGGAAAACGATTACCAATAGTCGGCAGAATTTGCATGGATCAAACCATGGTTCGACTGGACCGCGCTTACCCTGTCGGAACAAAGGTCACATTTATTGGCAGGCAAGACGACACGTTTATTGCAATGGATGAAATCTCCGAGCATGCAGAGACAATTAATTACGAGATTCCTTGTGTAATTAATAAGCGGATTCCACGAATATATAAAGGCCTTTAAGGAAAAGCTCATCATAATTAACTTAATTACATGATATACCACATTTAGAGAAAGAATAAACGACAAAACAAGATATTTTTTGAAAAAAATTAGGGAACCCTTTGCAAATGGGCGAATTCAATGATATCATTAAAAATGACTTTTACAAAGTTCGTTCAACAGTTGGCGGAGGTGTGATGGTTTTGTCAGAGAGCTTACAAGAAGTATTAGTTAAGATACCGAAAAACCTGTTAAATGAGGTGGATGGTCTAATGAAATATGAGAATAGTGATTTAAGTGATTTCATTTGTCAGGCAACTAGAAGCTATCTTCAACACAAAAGAGATGAGCATATCCAACAATTTCGTGAAACGATGCAACGAGGCTATGAAGAAATGGGCCGCATTAATTTAACAATTGCTTCAGAAGCTTTTCAAGCTGAAGAGGAGGCAAAAAATACCTTGGAACGCTCTGTGATCGGGGTGTAACCATTTGATCGTACAAAGAGGCGAAGTATATTTCGCTGACCTTTCCCCTGTTGTTGGATCAGAGCAGGGAGGCGTGCGCCCGGTATTGATCCTGCAAAATGATATCGGGAATCGTTTCAGTCCTACCGTTATTGTCGCAGCAATTACAGCACAAATTCAGAAAGCGAAGCTCCCAACGCATGTGGAGATTAACGCAAAACGTTATGGATTTGATCGGGATTCCGTTATTTTGCTAGAACAAATTAGAACGCTTGATAAACAACGATTAACAGATAAAATAACAAAGTTAGATAAAGAAATGATGAATAAGATTAACCAAGCATTAGAAATCAGTCTAGGGCTGAAAGATATGTATGGTCAATAAAAACACCCTTGTTTATAGAAGAACAAGGGTGTTTTTGCATGCAGAAATACGACATTATTCTTCATACATAATTTTGATCTGTGTTACAATTAACTTTGACAAGACAGGGTTATAAACAAAAAAATAAGTAGCAATGTCAGATGAAAAATTGTTTTATTGCGGGTTAATAGTCAATAAACGTAACTGACATAATTGTATTTAGTTAGCTATAATAAAAGTTTCGTATATTGCTTAGTAACAGTCACTTTGAAGAGAACTTTCACTTTACACCTATAACAATCATTAACAATCATTTAACCATAAATGGGGGTAATCCAATGGACGAGAAATTTAAGAAGATTGCGATTGAAAACAGTGACTCAATTGTACAAATGTGGATGGAAGAAATCAATTCATTGAAAGATGGGAATTATACTTCAAGTATTTCCGATGAATTATTTGAAAGCACCAATAGAGAGTTTGTTAATGTTATCTTTACAAGTATAAAAAATGCAGGGCCACCGAAGGCAGTTGAGAGCTTTTCCGAAAAGATTATTAATCTTGGTTGGCCATTAAGCTATATCACTGATGGTCTACAAGTATTTCGCCGAGTCACTGTAGATTATATTTTAAGTCAATCTGAACAAGTAGACTCTGCTTTTATCTCTAATGTTCTTAAAAGCGTAGATGCATGGGTGGAGCCGTTAATTAGACAATTGGTAAATGAGTATTCTGGTAGCTGGGAGAATATTGTTTCTTTACAGCGAGTCGCTCTTCAGGAACTATCAGCTCCATTAATTCCTGTTATGGATAGTATTACAATTATGCCATTAATTGGAACGATCGATACAGAGCGAGCAAAGTTAATCATGGAGAATTTGTTAGACGGCGTGATTAAGCATAACTCGGAAGTGGTGCTAATTGATATTACTGGTGTTCCTGTTGTAGATACGATGGTTGCGCATCATATTATTCAAGCTGCGGAAGCCGTTCGTTTAATCGGGTCAACATGTATTCTTGTTGGGATTCGCCCAGAAATTGCCCAAACAATTGTAAATCTTGGTATTGATTTAGGGAAGTTTCCGACAAAGAGCTCGCTGAAAAAAGGTTTTAGAAGCGCATTGGAAATAACAAACCGAAAGATAGTTGATTTAGAAACGAAAGAAGAAAGTATTGAAGAATTAATTCAGTCATTGAAAGGGGAGTGAAGGCATTGCGAATACCAATCTTAAAACTCCATAATTATTTATTGATCTCCATTCAGACAGAGATAGATGATCAAACAGCAATTCAATTTCAGGAGGATCTCTTAGATAAAATTCATAAAAGTGGTTCTTCTGGTGTAGTCATTGATTTAACATCCGTCGAAATCATTGATTCATTTATTGCTAAAGTTTTAGGTGATGTGGTTACAATGTCAGATCTTATGGGGGCGAAGGTAGTTTTAACAGGTATTCAGCCAGCAGTTGCAATGACATTAATTGATTTAGGGATTCATTTAAAAAATGTTCCAACTGCATTAAATTTAGAACAAGGCCTTATCAAACTCTACCAGGAATTGGGGGAATAGAGCCTATGAAACCTCAATCTTGCGTAAATATAAAGAAAGAGTGGGATATAGTAGGTGCCAGGCAATTAGGGAGAGATATTGCGAAGAAGGTTGGTTTCGGTATCGTTGATCAAGCTCGGATTGCTACAACAATATCTGAACTGGCTAGGAATATCTACTTATATGCGGAGCATGGACAGATATGTTTCGAAGTTATTGATAACCTTGAGCATAAAGGAATGTGTATGATAGCCATTGATGTCGGTCCAGGCATTGAAGATATTGGTCAGGTAATGGAGGATGGTTATTCTACTTCAGGTGGACTGGGGGCTGGATTACCGGGAGTAAAGCGATTAATGGACGAGTTTGATTTGCAATCAGAAGTCGGGAAAGGTACAAGAATAAAAGCAATAAAGTGGTTAAGATAGTTTTATCCCACATATAACTGGCAGTAAACCCCCATTTCATGCAATAAAGTGAAATTTATATGGAAAGTGGGAGATCGACTGCAGTAAATGTCCAATTGGTTCAAAGGCCTTGAGGTCATACCCTTAGTGTACTAACCATCCGTGGGGGATAAGACAAAACCTCCACTAATTGAAGTTTCACTTTAATGGAACCGAGGTGTGTACATGATTAAGAAGTGCACACCCTATCTTTATATATACTGTCAAATGCTCTTGCTTTTTGTTGGATGTTAGGGGGATACGTATGGATGATACCGTTAAAATAGACGTAGAAAATTATAAAGAATTGATGAAGCGTTACATTGAAACAAAGGATGAACAATCACTTTATGAAGTAGAGCAGGTCAGTAAATCCTTTATAAAAAATCATATCCTACCAGATGAGATCGTGAATATGCACATTCAGGCTTTAGCGGAGCTGTATCCTTCTCTAAGTGAAGATATACAGTCTTCCATGAATTTTTTATTAGAAGCTATGATTGCCTATGGTATCGCACATCAGGAATACCAAATGCTACGTGAAAAGCAGTCTGAATTGAAATCCGAAATATCCGTAGCCGCTAGTATGCAGGAAACACTACTTGGAACAATAAAACCAGAAATAGAAGGACTGGATATTGGTGTTATTAGTGTACCTGCGCACCAAATGAATGGTGATTATCATCACTTTGTAAAGGGAAGTGATGGTTCATTAGGTATTGCTATGGCAGATGTTATTGGTAAAGGAATTCCAGCAGCTTTGTGTATGTCTATGATTAAATATGCCATGGATAGTTATCCTGAGGAGGCAATGGAACCAAGGGCAATTTTAAAGAATCTAAATCGTGTAGTCGAAAGAAATGTTGACCCCAGTATGTTTATTACTATGTGTTATGCACAATATATACCTTCCGAACACACACTTCGTTACGCCTCAGCTGGTCATGAGCCTGGGTTTTATTATAACGCTGAGAAGGATATATTTGAAGAGATGGAAACAAAAGGCCTCGTGCTCGGTGTGACCCCTGATGCCGATTATGGTCAATATGAATTAAACATTCATAAAAATGACTTAGTTATCATGCTTACAGATGGAGTTACAGAGTGTAGAGATGGTGATCGTTTTATTGAAAGTGAAGAAGTATTGAGTGTCATCAGACAATATGCGCATCTACCCGCTCAAGAGATGGTAAATCAGGTTTTTAAATACTTCGAACGTCTACAGAATTTTGAACTGCGAGATGACTTTACGTTACTTATATTACGACGGGAAGTTTAATCGTGGTGTTATGTGGGTAAATGTTATGGAGAAGTCAAACTATAAGAAGCGATATTATACAATATGTCTTATCGTGAAGATATAGGAGGAAGCAATTATGAATTTAACCATTAATGTAGTGGAAGAGACGAAAAAGTCAATCGTCAATCTTTCGGGTGAAATAGATGCGTATACAGCACCACAATTAAAAGAGACGTTACTTCCGTTAACGCAACAACGTGGAAATATAGTCGAAGTTGATCTTGAAAATGTCACGTATATGGATAGCACTGGTTTAGGGATATTTATTAGTGCATTGAAGTCTACAAAAGAACATGAAAGTATGATGCGGCTAGTAAATATACAAGATCGTGTGCTTCGATTATTTAAAATAACAGGACTAGATGAAATTATGGATATAAATGCTGCGATTCGGGGTGGAAGCGAATAATGGAGAGATTTGATTTTATTGAATTGAAAGTTCCTGCGAAAGCAGAATATGTCGGTGTTGTTCGATTAAGTATCTCAGGCATAGCGAATAGAATGGGTTTTTCTTACGAGGATATTGAGGATTTGAAAGTCGCTATCTCTGAAGCAATTACAAATACTGTGACTCATGCTTATCATGAGCAGGATGATGGCGAAGTAACAATAGGTTTTGGAGTTTATGAGGACCGTTTAGAGGTAATGGTAGCAGACCATGGAGGAAGCTTTAACCTAAATGAAGTCAAAGATGGTATTGGACCATATAAAAATACGGAATCAATTGAAGATCTAAGAGAAGGGGGTTTTGGTCTGTTCTTAATTGATGCACTAATGGATAAAGTACAAATTAACAATAACTATGGTGTCATTGTATTGATGACTAAGTATATACACGAAACTGAGGTGGACTTTGATGACGACCAAATCTCAACCACACAATAGCGGAAGAGATGAGGTTTACCAGCTAATTGAAGCTATCCAACAAGAACCGACTGATGAAGCATTACAAGAGAAGCTAGTTCTTACTTATAAGGATCTAGTCGAGTCGATTGCACGCAAGTACTCAAGAAATAGTGCTATTCATGAAGATCTTGTTCAAGTTGGTATGATCGGGCTATTAGCTGCAGTTAGAAGGTATGATCCGTCATTTGGTAAATCCTTTGAATCTTTCGCAATACCTACTATAATCGGAGAAATTAAACGATTTATTCGCGATAAAACCTGGAGTGTCCATGTACCAAGACGAATAAAAGAACTAGGACCAAAAATAAAAAAAGCAGTAGATACACTAACGACAAACAATCAGAAATCCCCAACAGTGAGAGAAATAGCAGACTATCTAGAAGTATCGGAAGAGGATATTCTTGAGACAATGGAGATGGGAAAAAGCTATAAAGCATTATCTGTAGACAGAAAAATTGAAGCAGATTCCGATGGTAGTACGGTAGCAATTTTAGATTTGGTTGGCAATGAAGAGGCTGGATATAATACGATCGATCAACGAATGCTACTAGAAAAGATACTCCCTATTTTATCTGAGCGTGAACAGCAAATCTTGAAATATACCTATTTTGAAAACATGAGTCAAAAGGAAACTGGAGAGTTACTAGGGATTTCGCAAATGCATGTTTCTAGACTTCAGCGTCGATCCTTGCGTAAGCTAAGAGAGGCCATACAGTCAGAAAGTACGGAGGTTCTTGAATAATTATGAAACGTGTACAGGTATCTGTCTTTCAAAGAGCGAAGAAAGGTAATTATTATTGTGGGGACAGTTACTTTTACAAGGAAACAGATAAAGAATTTATTTGTGCTGTGGCAGATGGACTTGGTAGTGGTGAATTTGCAAAGGAATCGTCCCAAATTGTGATTAATATTATTCAAGATAATGCTCATACGTCAATAGAAGGTATTATAAAAAAATGTAACGAACAGTTATATGGCAAACGTGGTGTTGTAGTTGGTATTCTTAAGCTCGATTTTACTACAGGAATGTACTCTTTTTCTTCGATTGGAAACATTGGTATCCTTACCATCGTGAAAAATCAAAAGAAAAAGCGAAATATACCTAATGCTGGTTATTTGGCAGGCTATCACCGTCCCTTTAAAATCATTCAAGAAAAGCTAGAATCAAATATGATGTTTATCATGTTTTCTGATGGAGTTTCGGATAGAGATCTGTCGGAAAAATATTTTTTAAATGAAGATGTCAAGGCAATTACGCAGACGTTTGAATATGTAAGTGAATCTAATCGCCAGGATGATACTACCTTAATTGCTATGCATTATAAAAAGGACTGACAATCTTTGTCAGTTTTTTTGTTGTCTAGAAAAATTAAAATTAGCCCATGTGGATAAAAATGGGCGTGTTGAGCCGTGTCTCAAGCTCCAGCGCCCAGAAACGAGGCGAATTCACGAATCGCCCTAAGCTAAGTCATCATCGGCTCGCAAGCTCACCGTGCTTCCTTTATCTCCGTTGACTCGCTCCGTTTCTATTTGTCGCTTGCGCTTTTGTTCTAAGTTAAGAAAGTATAAAATCAGTGCAATGACTGCGTTAAGCCAAGTAGTTATTTTGAAATGTTTGATGTATATTGGCAATGCTCCGACTAATTACTTCGCTTTCCGCGGGCACGGCCTCAACTAACTTTGCAAAGAAGAACACGTTGCAAAGTTAGCTGAAGGACAAACCCCACGGAAAGGGAAGTGGGCAGCCGGAGTGGTGGTCAAGCAGTAGCTATTATTCCATAATAGCTACTAGAGGAAGCGTAAATCTGAGCATGTAGTGATAAGGACTGAGCGAATTTTGCTCCGTTTTTCTTATGTAAAAAATTGTGAATGAAACCCATTGTTAGGCGCTTTACACGTTGCTTATTCATTGGGAATCGTTCTGTTCTTTGGTAAAATATATAGGAAGGTAAAGGAGGAAAACGTGTGGCAAAAGAAATAAACCAA
This sequence comes from uncultured Virgibacillus sp., assembly GCF_947495635.1. NCBI lineage: Bacteria > Bacillati > Bacillota > Bacilli > Caryophanales > Bacillaceae > Virgibacillus > uncultured Virgibacillus sp. The sequence goes on from NZ_CANMAB010000018.1 coordinate 43,651, forward strand.
GATCTAAGCAAATGGGTAGCTAACGAAGCAAAAGTCAATATACAAGTTGTCAATAAAGTAATTGCCTTATTAGAGGAAGGGAATACGGTTCCTTTTATTGCTCGTTATCGTAAAGAAGTGACTGGTGGCTTAGATGAGGTACAGATTAAAGCGGTTCAAGATAAATGGCATTACGCTGTCAATCTTTCGGAGCGGAAGCAAGAGGTATTACGAAGCATTGAAGAACAGGGAAAACTAACAGATGAATTAAAACAAGCTATTACAGAAGCAAAACAGCTACAGCGAGTGGAAGATTTATATCGACCGTATAAGCAAAAGCGACGTACTAGGGCAACGATTGCTAAAGAAAAAGGTTTAGAACCATTAGCATTACTTGTATGGAAGCAGGATATAGAATTAGTAGAAAGTGAAGCGAAGAAATATATTTCAGAAGATCATGAATTACTAACGATAGAAGAAGTACTAGCTGGGGTAAATGATATTATTGCGGAGTGGATTTCCGAAGAGCCAGCTTATCGTGAATTTATGCGACAAGTTACGTATAACCGAGGAAGCATTGAATCTGAGCAGAAAAATGCAGAAAAGGACGAGAAGCACGTTTATGAAATGTACTATGATTTTCATGAACCTGTGCGTTCCTTAGTGTCACATCGAATTCTAGCTTTAAATCGTGGAGAGAAAGAGGATGTTATCAAAGTCTCTATAAAGCCACCTACAGAGCGAATTCATGAGTTCTTGCGACAGCATGTAATTAAAAGTTCTGCATCTAAGCAAGTAGTAGATATTTTAGTGCATGCAATTGAAGATAGTTATAAGCGATTAATTCAACCATCTGTAGAGCGGGAAATTCGCAGTAGTTTAACCGAAAAGGCTGAGCAGCAAGCAATAGATATCTTTTCCAAAAACTTAAAGAATTTATTATTACAGCCACCTTTAAAAGGAAAGACTGTTCTTGGCGTTGATCCGGCATTCCGTACAGGCTGTAAACTAGCTGTCATCGATGAAACGGGGAAAGTACATAGTATTGGCGTGATCTATCCAACAGCACCAAAGAATGATAAATTAGGTGCGGAAGCAAAGGTACTAGAGCTAATGAAGAAATACGATGTTGAATTAATAGCAATTGGTAATGGAACAGCATCACGAGAAACAGAGCAATTTATTTCCGATGTAATTGGAAAAAATAGTCTAAATGTGCCGTATATTATCGTTAATGAGGCTGGTGCAAGTGTGTATTCTGCTTCCAAACTAGCAAGAGAGGAATTTCCTGATCTTCAAGTCGAGGAGAGAAGTGCGGTGTCGATTGCCCGACGGATACAAGATCCGCTAGCTGAACTTGTCAAAATTGACCCGAAATCTATTGGGGTTGGACAATACCAGCATGATGTAAGTCAGAAGTCATTAAATGAATCATTATCATTTGTTGTAGAAACTGCAGTTAATCAGGTAGGCGTAAATGTAAATACAGCCTCCTCGTCATTGCTACAATATGTATCGGGACTAAGTAAAACGGTGGCAAACAACATTGTCAAGCAACGTGAGGAAGATGGGAAATTTACGAATCGGAAGCAACTAAAGAAAATTCCTCGTTTAGGAGCAAAAACGTATGAACAGGGGATTGGTTTTCTACGCATCGTTGATGGGGATAACCCACTCGATAGAACCCCTATACATCCTGAAAGTTACGCTCATACAGAAAAGCTGTTAACAATGCTGGACTGTGATCTAAGCGATATAGGCTCAGAAAAACTTCGCCAGGCCATTAGCACAATTAAAAACAGGGAGGTTGCAGAAGAGCTGGGCATAGGAGTACCAACCTTAAGTGATATTTTACAAGCACTAAGTAAACCAGAGCGCGATCCTCGTGATGATTTTCCGCAACCATTGTTAAAACAAAACGTAATGACAATGGAAGATATCAAGCCTGGAATGGAGATGCAGGGTACGGTTAGAAATGTAGTTGATTTTGGTGTGTTCGTAGATATCGGTGTGAAGCAAGATGGACTTGTCCATATTTCTAAGATGTCAAATTCATTCGTGAAGCATCCAATGGACATTGCTTCTGTTGGCGATGTAATAACTGTCTGGGTCGAGGATATTGATATGAATAAAGGAAGAATCGCCTTATCAATGGTGAACAAAGAATATTAATTGAAAAGACATGGCTCTAATAGGAACCATGTCTTTGTTTTAGTCTAGGAAATGATAAATTAGCCAGCTGGATAAATATGGGCGTGTTAAGCGCGTCCTGCTCCGGCGCCCAGAAGCGACCTCACAAATCGCCCTAAGCTAAGTCATCATCGGCTCGCAAACTCACCGTGCTTCCTTTATCTAAGTTGAATCTTTCCAGTCGCTACGTTTCTATTCGGGAGCTTGCGCCATAGTTGTTTATTTTACGCTTTCTGGAACTTTAAGGCCAAGTCCTTCAGCGATACGCTCGCCCCATTCAGGATCTGCTTTATAGAAGTGTTCGATTTGACGTAGCTTAATTTCTTCTTTTGTAACAGGCTTCATGTGATCAACAAATGCTTTAATTAAGCGATCTTTTTCATCTGCAGTCATTAAACGATATAAATCACCGGCCTGTGTATAATGATCATCACTGTCATAGGAAACGCTATTAGCTTCGCCATAAACCTCAAACGGATTAATTTTGGTTGCCTGATCCTCAGTTGGTCCATCTACACTGTTTGGTTCGTAGTTTGGCTTGCTACCACCATTACCACTTACATTCATGAAACCATCACGTTGATAATTATTTACTTCATTTTTTGGACGGTTTACGGGAATTTGATGATGGTTTGCTCCTAAGCGATAACGATGTGCATCTGAATAACCAAATAGACGACCTTGAAGCATTTTATCTGGAGAAGCTTCAATACCAGGTACGAATTGACCAGGTGAGAAGGCAGCTTGCTCAACCTCAGCAAAGTAGTTCTCAGGATTACGGTTTAGTACCATTCGACCTACTTCAATACGTGGATAGTCTTTTTTCGACCAGATTTTTGTAACATCAAATGGATCCCATTTGTAAGTCTTGGCGTCTTCGTAAGGCATAATTTGTACGTAAAGCTTCCAAGCAGGGAAGTCACCTTGATCAATAGCATTAAAGAGATCTTCTGTGTGATAATCAGGATTTTCACCAGCGATCTTGTCAGCAAGCTCTGGATCTAAGTTTTTGACCCCTTGTTCACTTATAAAGTGATATTTAACCCAGAATGCTTCGTCTTTTGCATTTACCCATTTAAAGGTATGGCTTCCATATCCATTCATGTGACGGAACGTAGCCGGGATGCCACGATCACTATGAAGGTACGTAATTTGGTGAAGTGATTCTGGTGATAATGACCAGAAGTCCCAAACCATATCTTTATCCTTTAAGTGCGTCTGCGGGTTACGTTTTTGCGTATGAATGAAGTCTGGGAACTTAATTGCATCACGAATGAAGAAAATTGGTGTGTTATTTCCAACTAAGTCATAGTTCCCTTCTTCCGTATAAAATTTAACTGCAAAACCACGTGGGTCACGTACTGTGTCTGCAGAGCCTAGTTCACCAGCAACGGTTGAGAAGCGGATAAACATGTCAGTACGCTTTCCGGCTTCGCTAAGGAAATCAGCTTTTGTGTATTTTGAAATTTCATCATTTGTTACTTCAAAGTATCCGTGTGCACCAGCACCTTTTGCATGTACGACGCGTTCAGGGATACGTTCTCTATTAAAATGAGCAAGTTTTTCTAGTAAATGAAAATCTTGAAGTAATGTAGGTCCATTATGTCCAGCTGTAATGGAGTTTTGATTGTCTCCAACTGGAGCTCCAGCGGCAGTAGTTAAGGTATTTATTTTATTACTCAATATTAAATCTCCTCTCTTAAACTAAGTATTTATCTATCTACATCTATATTATAATATAATCCAAGTAAAAATCAATATTTATTTACAATAATTTTAAATAACGAGTAAGTTTAATTTATTTATATAATATAGGAAGTAACCCATTTCTGTACAAAGTTAATATTTATATATTAGAATATTAACATCGCTTATTGATAAGGAGATAGGTATAATGGAGCTGCTGGATGATCAGGATTTATTTAATTTGGTCAATAAATTATCTTTAACATATTTTCATAAACCCTTTTTACATGACGTAGCTTTTAATTTTCGTTTACGAACAACAGGTGGAAGATATATTCCTAATAAGAAGTTAATTGAATTGAATCCGAAGTACATGCAGGAAAGTGACATGGAAGAATTTATCGGGATTATTAAACATGAGTTATGTCATTATCATTTACATATAGAAGGAAGAGGATATAGGCATCGTGATCAGGCGTTTAAGCAACTTTTGAAAATCACCGGATCTCCAAGGCATTGTAAGCCACTTCCTTCACAAAAAAAGTATAAATATGTCTATAAGTGTACTAGTTGTAATGATGAGTTTAAACGTATGAGGAGGGTAAACACAGCTAAATTTAGATGTGGAAAATGCAAAGGGAGAATTTATTTACTATAAAAGCAAAAAAATATCGCTATAACCCATTGACGAAATATGTCATCCATGATAAATTAAATAGGCTGTCTCATACAGCACTTCAACTTACATATTTTTCGAATAGATTTTAACGAAAAAATGTTGACAATTACACTGAAATATTGTATTATATTTTTCGTTGCGATTGATTCACACTTTATTCCACAGTAGCTCAGTGGTAGAGCTATCGGCTGTTAACCGATCGGTCGTAGGTTCGAATCCTACCTGTGGAGCCATATGGAGAAGTACTCAAGTGGCTGAAGAGGCGCCCCTGCTAAGGGTGTAGGCCGTGTAAGCGGCGCGAGGGTTCAAATCCCTCCTTCTCCGCCATTTTTTAATGGCCCGTTGGTCAAGTGGTTAAGACACCGCCCTTTCACGGCGGTAACACGGGTTCGAATCCCGTACGGGTCATCTTTTTTTAAAAATAAATAGGCTGGGTCCGGTAGTTCAGTTGGTTAGAATGCCTGCCTGTCACGCAGGAGGTCGCGGGTTCGAGTCCCGTCCGGACCGCCAGATGTTGGGCTATAGCCAAGCGGTAAGGCATCGGGTTTTGATCCCGTGTACCCCAGGTTCGAATCCTGGTAGCCCAGCCATTTTTTTATTTTTCGTTTTTTTACATGAGCCATTAGCTCAGTCGGTAGAGCATCTGACTTTTAATCAGAGGGTCGGAGGTTCGAATCCTCCATGGCTCATCATTTGTATTTTTGCGGGTGTGGCGGAACTGGCAGACGCGCTAGACTTAGGATCTAGTGTCTTCGGACGTGGGGGTTCGACTCCCTCCACCCGCATTGAATTGCTGTGTTAATCCACAGCCTTTTATTTTCTGTCATTTATTGCAAAATGTGCGGTCGTGGCGGAATGGCAGACGCGCTAGGTTGAGGGCCTAGTGGGTGAATAACCCGTGGAGGTTCAAGTCCTCTCGACCGCATCGTATCCATAGAACAAGTCATACCAACACTTTTAGAGGGTTGGTATTTTTTTATACGTTCATTTCCATTAAGGATTTGAGCGTTTTTTTTATGATTTATTCACCATTTCTTAAAAGAAGTCGTCTAGCCGATCTGCTGTTTCTCGTTGTTTGTTCGGAAATAGGTGACCATACACATCAATTGTAGTTTTAAAAAGAGGTAACTCACAATTTTTCTTCTTTCTAGAATTGTTTGTCTCCTGTAATCCGTCAATTTTTCCTTCAAAGCTCTATGTGTCCCTTCTACGGAATTTACACTGTTGTAGTAGTCGTTTGCTCTTATACTTACAGTAATATATGAAGGGGGCTATCAAAATGAAAAGATATAGTGTGTTCTTTTATTCGTATTAGGAGCATTCCTGTAATGAAGAAATTTGAGGGTTGAACAAAAAAGAGCCCCCTTGGTATAGTACAGGGTGTCAATG
>NZ_CANMAB010000019.1:0-48792 GCF_947495635.1 uncultured Virgibacillus sp.
AAACCCCACGGAAAGGGAAGTGGACAGCCGGAGTGGTGGTCAAGCAGTAGCTATTATTCCATAATAGCTACTAGAGGGAGCGTAAATCTGAGCATTTAGTGATAAGGACTGAGCGAATTTCGCTCCGTTTTTCTTTTCTAGCAAACCTTTTAGTAGTTAAAGACATTATCAGGGTATTTTCTTGATCAATATGGTCTATTCAACATATAATTGGCAGTACAATAAGACCCTCACTTCAAGTAATAAAGTGAGATCAATATTGGTAAGTGGTGGGATAAACAAAATTCCCAACTGATTGAAGTCGCTTTATAAGGCTAACGTAGGAATAGGATACAAAAAAAGAATGCTACGGTATCCAATTAATCGCCAAAGCTGATCAGTGCCATGTCTTATTATGTCACGAAAGACTTTGATGAGTGAACAATGATTAAGTAAGATAATAGCAGAGTCTATCATTTCTATATTTAAAATAGAATAATCTTTTTATTAATATTGGAATATCATCGCCCAGTAAAGAAAAACACGTAGCTTTATTCAAGATTTCTTTTACCTCTCACTATAACTCTAAATGGAAAATAGTGAGCAAAATCATCTGTCGATGACTGATATGCTCCCCTTAAGGTAGACAGGTAAAAAATAAAATCCATTTTTATTATTTCCACTGTCTACTTGACAGGGAGCAGTTCAGACTTTACCAACTAATCTTCTTATGTTTATAACAGCTAATATTATTCATTCACACCGTAGCTAATTAAATTCGTAAATATTCTATAACCGCCTGGGACTTGGTTATCTATTTGTCGATAAAATACAAGATTTGTATACAAATAAGTCCCTTTGCCATATTCCGCCATTAAAATGCCGCTCGTAAATGGATCTTCATTTGGATCAGACATGCTAACAAAGGTTTCAAAGTTGCTGTCCCAGCTCATCGGGAAGTATAATCCTCTTTCCTGCACCCAGTTTTGCCAATCATTTTCTGTAATTGTATTAGGGTAATTAAATAACTTGTGCTCAGGCTTCAATATGTTCACAACAGCATTTTCATCCGTTACACGCCATTCGATAGATGGACTTCCGATTTTTAATTGGTAAGGTGCGCTATTTTGAGTGTCCCAGTTATCGCCCGGTTTGTGATATTGGACAACGAGGTGACCGCCATCTTCAACATATTGAAGCAAACGTTGATTATTGGTCACTAAGTCTGTTCGAGATAAATTCGCTCTTATACCTGTAATAATGGTATCAAATTGTGAAAGATCTCCGGATGATAGATCTTCTTCTTTTAACGTTGTAACATCAAATCCAGTCTCTATTAAATAATCGGCTACTTTATCAAAACCACTTTCAATATAGCCGATTTTTAAGTTGTCTGGTTTTAATAATTTAAAAGCTTCCGCGTTAATCATTGAAGGATATTGGTAATAGGAATCTTTTATATGATCATATTGAATTTCTTGTACCGCTGTTTGATAGGTTTTTCCACTTGAATTAACTTTTGCCTCAATAGATAGACTGCCTTCTTCTATTTTAGAAGGGGGAATTAGATTGAATGTCACCTCTTTTTCATCATATCGTTCTTCGAATGAAATGTTGCTCTGCTTTGGTTCACTATTCCATCCCTTAGGAAGATTTAATGAGACGCTACCTTTTCTTTTTCCAGAGCTATAATTTTTAACAGTGATCGTAACAGGTATTTTGTCTTGAACGTCAGCTGTATTTACCACTATATTTGTTGGATTCGTAGTGACACTAAGTTCTGGTAAAATGGCCAACGTTTCTGGAAGCTCTTCGATAGCTGTAGCTTTCGTACCTTTTCCATTCATTGAAACCTTTGTTTTGATAATAGGTTCCTCATAAGGTTGAAAATACCCTGCGTTTTTTGGTACTTCATAGTCAAAAATAATAGTTTTTGATTCATTTGGTTTTAATGACTTTATCTGCTTTGAATTTACGTTTACCCAATCTTTAGGTAGAAGTAGATCAGCATTTATTTTTTTGAGTGTTTTCTTTCCTTTGTTTGTAAGTTCCATTGTAATAGATGATTGCTCACCCTGTGTAACGATAGATGATGCTGCACGGGTTTTAATTTGTAAGTTTGAAGCTGTAAAAATAACTTTTTGTAACTGTTCCTTTTTAAGTTCGAGTTTATGAAGCAGATCACGCTTCATTGATGTATCAAATTCTGTACGTTTTGTTTTATTTATGATTCGTTCAACAGTTTTCAGTGATTGCTGTGACTTTACGAAAATGGATTCTCTGTTTGGATATTCTTGAATAATCGAATCTAAGTCGTTTTGTAATTTTTTTAAATGATTGCTTATATTCTTTTTAGATATTCGTTTTGCCCAATCATTAAAGTCATATGCTATCCCATCAAATAGTTCGGTATTGTTATCTTCTACAGATTTGATTAACTCTAAATGTATTTGCCGTGGTTCCGCTGGAATATCGTTTCCCATACCTTGGCTCTTGTGCATATATCGAGACGCTTCTCCTAATTGTGGATACGTCATTTCATATATAGGATCATAATCACCAATTTCAATGGAAGTAGATGCTGTATCTTTCGACGCAGCAGGTAGATACATTTTTTTAATCTGCCAAGTAGATAAACCATTTTCTAGTTGTTCTGGGTAAACATTAGGGTTTGCTGCATCTTCAAATGCTCTTTCAGTTAGAAGACTTATTGCTCGATGGTGTCCATGTTGACTATCAACATTTCGAAAAGAAGGCATAACAATATCTGGCTGTTGGGTTCGAATAAATCGAATGAGTCTTTCATAAGTTACATTCTCTCCCCATTTGTCTAGCGTTTCTTCTGGTGATTTAGAAAATCCAAAATCATAAATAGTGTCAGAAGTCGTCCTGCTTAAATGAAAAGCTTTTACACCAGTAATTTTTGCAGCTTCGATCATTTCATTAGAGCGAATGATTCCAAGCGCATTGCCAAGTTCATCACCTATTTCGTTTTGTCCGCCTTCTCCACGGTTAGCAATTAAACTTGTGGTTTTAACACCTAACCCCCTAGATAAATAGGCGAGAAAATCACTTCGTTCATCGTCGGGGTGAGCACCTGTATTTAAAAAAGTAACGGTCGTGCTCAAAGGATGAACAACATTCCAAAGTTCTTTATCGTGCTGTTTATCTGTTTCTTTTGCACTCCCATTGATAGATGTTAGGCTGAATACTAATAGCAAAACAAGTAAATTAGCAATAATTCTTCTCATGTATGAAACCCCTTTCAAAAAATGGATTAAAACACACTTCCCTCCTTTAAAATAATGTAGGTTAGTAAAATTTACTAACTAACTTGATGTAAACTACAACAACAAGATAACATAATTTGAACTAATGTAAATATTACAAAATATCTATTTATTTAAAATGAGTAGGGAAATAGTTGCAAAATTTTATTTTTCCCACATATAACTGGCAGTAAGACCTCAACTCAAACAATAAAGTAAAAACTAATGTTGGAAAGTGTAGGATCAACTGCCAGTAAATGTCCGATTGGTTCAAAGGCCTTTAGGTCATACCCTTGTGGTACTAACAATCAGTGTAGGTTTAATATCCCCAACTGATTGAAGTTTCACTTTATATGAATTTTTTAATTATTTTATCTTTACAATGATAAGGCTTTCATTTATAATAATTAAAGTTGTTAGATTAGTAAGTAAACTTTACTAACTAAAATGCAAGGAATATCAGTATAAGGAGCTTATATAATGCACAAAGGTAATCCATCCTATATGAAGCAGATGAATCGAAGGCTAATAATCAATTACATTAAAGAAAATGAAACGGTAAGCCGTGCAACAATTTCAAAGCAACTCTCGTTAAGTAAACCGACAGTTTCTGCTGTAGTGGATCAGCTTTTAAAAGAGGGCTGGATTTTGGAAACTGGTAGTGGAGAAGCTTCTTCGAGTGGAGGAAGAAAACCAGTTAATTTAAAGTTTAATCCTCATAAAGCTTATATTATCGGAGTTGATATTGGTGGTACAAAGGTAGCGATAGGCATTACAGATTTAAATGGATCTATGATTTCCTTTAGCGAGTTTCCTACCCAAGTTTATTTAGAAAAAAATTTATTTGAGCAGATAAAAAAGCATGTGGAGGAACAAAAAGAGAAATTAAATATTGATAACTCAAAGATACTTGGTATGGGTGTAGGTATACCAGGAGTAGTACATGTAGAAAAAGGAATAGTAAAGGAAGCTCCTGCTTTAAGGTGGATTAATTTCCCTATAAAAAAGGAGTTAAACAGCAAATTTAATTTCCCCATTTATATTGATAATGACGTTAATATTAGTGTGTTAGGGGAACATTGGAAGGGTATTGGAAGTACTCGTTCAAATCTGATCTACATAGCAATCGGTACAGGGATCGGTAGTGGATTAATTATAAATAATCGATTATATCGAGGTAGTAATTATAGTGCTGGAGAGATTGGTTATATGGTTACTGATAAGGAACATGCGCAGCAATATTATCCAGTTTATGAAGGTTATGGATATTTAGAAAGCGTTTCCAGTGGTTCTTCTATAGGGAGTCAATTATCGAAAAAATTAAAGAAGACATTAACAGCAAAAGAAGCTTTTAAACTGTATGAAAAAAATAATAAACAAGCAGTAGAAATAATTGAAACTGCAATAGAAAATCTTGGGATTGGTATAGCGAATTATATCTCTTTATTTGATCCAGAAATGATTGTTTTAGGAGGTGGTGTAAGTGAATCGTATTCATTAATAATTAATAAGATGCAACCTATTATTGATCGGTTCACACCTGAAAAATGTGATGTTGTAAAATCAATTCTTGGAAAAGAAGCAGGGGTTGTTGGGGCAGTTGCATTGTTTTTAAAGGAGCATGACAGCATGTTAACAATTAAGGGAGAGGGGTAATTTTAGTGCGTCTATTAAAACGAGGTTATTTATTTTTTTTAGTAGTAATAGTGATAGGTATCCTTTCTGGATGTCTTGCTGGTGGCTCTGAAGAGTCAGGAGGAAAGTCCAAAAACGAATCTGGTAGTGATCTAGAAGAAAAGGTAGTTGTTTATTCTCCTCATGGAAAAGATATATTAAGTGAATTTGAAGCACAGTTTGAAGAGGAATACGGAATTGAAATGGAATTCTTAGATATGGGATCACAGGAAATTCTGGATCGAGTAAGGTCTGAAAAGAATAATACCCAAGCAGATGTCTGGTGGGGAGCACCACAGGTGAATTTTGATCAGGCTAAGGATGAGGGATTACTTGCTGAGTATAAGCCTTCTTATGCAGATGCCTTGGATGAAATGTATCATGATGAAGACTGGACTTGGTCCGGAACCTCCATTACACCAGAAGTTATCTTATATAATTCGAAAGAAATCTCCGCAGAGGAAGCACCTAAAGATTGGGACGATTTACTTGATCCTAAATGGGAGGATGAACTCATTATTCGTTATCCATTAGCTTCTGGTACGATGCGGACAATTTACTCATCGATGATATACAGAACGTATAAAGATACGGAAAGCCCTGATGAAGGTTATGAATGGCTACGTAAGTTAGATGAAAATACAAAAGAATACTCCGCAAATCCGGAGATTATGTACAATCAGGTAGCTAAGGGCGTTGGGAATTTGTCGGTCTGGAATATGCCCGATACCGTTATGCTTGCTGAAGAGAAAGGCTACCCGTTTGACTATGTTATTCCAGAAAGCGGTACACCAGTTCTGACAGAGGGGATAGCAATCATAAAAGATGCACCGCATCCTAAAGCGGCTGAAGCATTTTACGAATTTGTGAATACAAAGGAAGCTGCTAAATTGCTTGCTGAGACATATTACAGAATTCCGACAAGAGAAGATGTAGAAGATTTACCGGAATGGATTACTGAAACGGAGATTAATCCGATGGAAATTGACTGGTCACTGTTTCAGGAAAAACAAAGTGAATGGATGGAGTATTGGGACAATAATATCAAAAATGCAGAAAAAGATTTAAGCGAAGAATGATTGGAATAATGTCAAAGGGGGTTGTTGTGCATGTCAACAGTGAATTTATCTGCAATTACAAAGCAATTCGGTGATGTTACAGCAGTAGAAGAGTTGGACATCCTAATTAAGGAAGGGGAATTTTTTACATTTCTTGGTCCTAGTGGCTGTGGAAAGACAACAACGTTACGAATGATAGCGGGGTTCTATTATCCAACGAAAGGAAAAGTAACATTTAATGATAAAGATATGACTACTGTCCCCCCTGAAAAAAGAAATACAGGCATGGTTTTTCAAAACTATGCCTTGTTTCCCCATATGACAGTTTTTGAGAATGTTGCCTTTGGATTAAAGGTCAGAAAAATAACTAAATCTCAGACTAAAAAGCGTGTGGAGGACATACTCAAAAAAGTTAGACTTGATCAGTATATGGATCGGCAAGTAAGTCAACTGAGTGGGGGACAGCAGCAGCGTGTTGCATTGGCACGAGCTTTAGTCATCGAACCTGACATTCTTTTACTGGATGAACCATTAAGTAATCTAGATGCTAGATTACGAGATGAAATGAGAAATGAAATCCTACGTCTGCAAAGGGATTATGGCATAACAACAATCTATGTTACCCATGATCAGGCAGAAGCATTAACGATGAGTGATAGAATTGCAGTTTTTAACATGGGAAAATGTCAACAAGTAGGAACCCCTACAGAGATTTATAATCAGCCAGTTAATGATTTTGTAGCGGAGTTTATTGGTGAAACGAATTTAATACCTATAGCTTTTAAAAAGGAAAAAAATAATGAGAAAATTTATCACTGTGAACAATTGGATGCAGACATTCAAGTTCAGGCAACAGAGGTAAACATAGCCGAATACAACCGTAATGATCAGCTTTTAATGTCGATTCGTCCCGAATCCGTACAGATAGATAAAGCGTCACTAACAGGGGAAAACGTATTTAAAGGTGAAGTAATACTTGTACAATTTACAGGTGCCTCTGTACACACTTATATTAAGCTAAGTAGCGATGCAATTATTCGGGCAACGGATTTAAATGAAGGTCCAAGTACATATCTAACCAATGGATCAAAGGTAAATGTAAAGCTTCCCGCCGATCAAATAAGAGTGATCCCAAAGGCTAGGATGTGATGAAATGCTAAACGCTGAAAAAAGGAAAACATTACTTTTATTAATACCGGTTATTTTAGTTTTAATTGGGTATGTCCTCTATCCTTCAATTGAGACACTACTTGAAAGTTTTAAGAAAAATGGTGTTTTCTCATTAGAAAACTATTCGGATTTTTTTGGAGAAAAATCTGCTGCAAATTTTGAAGCATTATGGAATTCTGTCTACATTTCACTTTTATCTGTACTTTTAAGTGCATTAATAGGAATCCCCTTGGCTTATATATTTAATAGGTATGATTTTCCTGGACGCCAATTTTTCTCTAATATTGCAATAATGCCAATAGTACTTCCTTCTCTTGTTGGGGTAATGGCATTTATGTATTTATATGGAGAAGCAGGACTTGTTCCAAATGCTATTAAAGATGTACTAAATCTATCAGAGGTTCCATTTAGCATTGGCGGAATAACTGGAATCTTGATCGTACACGCTTATACGATGTATCCATACTTTTATATGACGACATCGTCAGCGTTAAACAATATCGATCCTTCTTTGGAGGAAGCCGCGTATAATCTTGGTTCAAATAAGTTTAAAGTTTTTTGGAAAGTTACATTTCCATTGTTAACACCAGGTTTAGTAGCAGCTTCATTATTGGTATTTATGGTTTCAATGGCGTCATTCAGTGCCCCATTTCTTCTGGCAGGCGGCTTTCGAGTTCTAAGCTTGCAAATATACTTTTCTAAAATCAATGGGGACCTCGAAATGGCTGCTACTCAATCGGTTATTTTGTCAGTTGTCTCCATATCATTCTTGCTATTTATGCGCTGGTATCAAGATAGGAAAGACTATCGAATGGCTAGTAAAGGGATAGGAGCTCACCGAAGTGAAGTAAGTAACCCTGTATTAAAATGGTGCATGGTAACTTTAGGGATTCTAGCAATGATCGTTTTACTGTTGCCACATGCTACTTTACTTATTTTATCGCTCGTGCCAGAGGGAGCTTGGACATGGCAAACGTACCCAACAGCATTCAGTTTAGAAAATTTCATCCTGTTATTTGAGGATCCAAATATATGGGATCCAGTTAGAAACAGTATGGTGATGTCTCTTTTGGCATGCTTAGGTGTATTCGTATTTGGAATCATAACTTCATATGCATTGGTTAAACGTAAATTTATTGGAAAGAATCTTTTGGATATATTAGTTATGATTCCATGGGCATTACCCGCTACAGTTGTGGGGATGAATTTAATTCTTGCATTTAACGAACCTTCAGCTTTTTCATTTGGAAAAATTTTAGTTGGCACGTTTTGGATCTTACCATTAGCTTATTTTGTACGATTTATTCCATTGGTTGTTCGATCAACAACTGCTGTTTTAGAACAAATGGATGACTCTATAGAAGAAGCTGCTCAAAATCTTGGAGCCAAATGGTTCTATACATTTAGACGTGTTGTCATACCTATTATTATGCCAGGCGTACTTAGTGGTACATTGTTGGCTTTTGTACAGGCAGTTGGAGAATTTCCTACTTCAGTCCTGTTATATACACTAGATAATCGACCAATTTCAATAGAAATTATGAATCAATTAAGGATGTTCAATATAGGACAGGCATCTGCCTACGGAATGATTCAGGTTGGACTAATTGCAATCGTGATGTTTATTTCATATAAATTTCTCGGTGTGAAAACAGAGAATACATTGTAAATTTACTGAAATATAGAGGTGTATGAATATGGATTTTGTAAAGCAATTTGAAATGGATGAAGGTGTTGGCTTCCCCGGAAAAACATATATAACAGAATTACTAAAGCCTGTTTTTGATGACCAAAAAAAATATTTATTTCATGCTATGTTTATGATCCATAAAGCTCACACAATTATGCTAAAAGAACAGGGGATCATTAGCGAAAATGACGCTGATCGTATACTAGATGGAATAGCAAAAGTGGAGTCGATCAATAAGGATGAAATAGAATATTCGATTCTTTACGAAGATTTATTTTTTCTAGTTGAATCAAAAATTGGAGAGATAATTGGAGAGGAATTGGCTGGTAAAATGCATATCGCAAAAAGTAGAAACGATATGGGAGAGGCGATGTATCGTATTGTCATTAGAGATTATATTAATCAGTCAATCGAGGCAGCAAAAAAATTAGCGGAAGCATTATTATATCAAGCAGAGTTACATGTAAATTCAATTATGCCTGCACACACACATACGCAACCTGCCCAGCCCACTACTTTTGGGCATTATTTACTGGCGATATACGATAATCTTCAAAGAGATATTAAAAGATTAGAACAAGCATATCGAACAGTTAATCAGTCTCCGATGGGAGCAGCGGCTATAACGACCACTGGTTTTCCAATTAATCGAGAACGGGTGATGGAGCTTCTGCACTTTGATGGATTAATTGAGAACTCTTATGATGCCATTGGTACAGGCGATTATTTAATGGAGTCGGCACAAGCTTTAATTAGTCTAATGACGAATTGTGGTAGGTGGATTCAAGAGTTTTTAAGAATGGCATCTAAAGAGGTAGGATTGCTAAAAGTGTCAGATGCATATGTGCAGGTAAGCAGTATTATGCCTCAAAAAAGAAATCCAGTTTCGATGGAACATTCACGTGCAATTGCTAGTAGTGCGGCTGGAGAGGGGATGACTGTTATTCATATGATTCACAATACGCCTTATGGAGATATTAATGATACGGAGGATGATTTGCAACCTCATCTATATCTAGGCTATCAAAAAGCTTTACGAGTTCTTAAATTAATGCGAGCGGTTATCGTAACAATGAATTTTGACCAAGAAAAGGCGATTCAACAGGCTAAGAATCATATGATCACTATAACAGAATTAGCCGATGTATTAGCTCGTGACTATCAAATTCCTTTTCGGAGAGCGCATCAGAAAGCGAGTAAGATAGCAAAAAAAGCGTTGAACCTTGATAAAGAATTGTACGAAATCCCCGTCGATCAAGTGAATGATTGGCTTGAAGATGTAACGCTTTCTAACGAGGCTTGGGACATGATTGTTGATCCTATTTGTTTTGTGGAAAGAAGGAGCATTACAGGGGGGCCAAGTCCGAATGTGGTTACAGAAATGATCGCTAGAAGGAAAAATAAAAGCGAATAAGCGAAGAAGAAAATGAGGAAGAAAAAAACGAACAACTGAAAATGATGATTCGTGTGACGAAGCTGCTCTGGATATATACTCCCTTTCCGTGGACGGCTGGTGAGCCTCATGGTGCTTACCCACAATAGGGGCTCACTAATGCCTTTTCACCAAAGCTTCGGAAAAGCCCTATTCTTTTTCATAGTCTAGGAAATAAAGGGAATAGTACGAGAATACGTGTTTTATTTAATTTTTAATGTATTCAACCACAGACGGTGCTGGTTCTTTTTCAGTGTAAGCTATCCAGTATTTTATCTCTCTCGTGTAACTTTCTGTTTGTTGATGGTAATAGGTTACTGATTTAACTGGCACATCAAACACATTTACTTGCTTCACCTCAGGATCATCAGGTTTTATAAGATATACATATCTCGAATCTTCATATTGCAAAATGGTAGCGTCACCAGATCCAGCAATCCACTTTAACGTACCATTATTATTTTTTATTATAGCTAAATCCAATCCTCCATTGAAATTGACAGTAACACTGTAAATATAATCATCAATTATCAAGGTCAATTATTTCTTCATATTTAAATTCATTTTCATCCATTAAATTCTCTAGTTGTTCTTGAAAGGAGGAGTTTTCTTGGCTTTTGTTCTTCTTCGCTGTTTCTGCCTCCTCTTGTTCATTAGAACACCCCACTAAAAACATGAACAGACATAAAATAAAGAATAATTTTCTCAATTTAAATCGCCTCCTGTATTTAATAACGTATAAAAAAAGAAAACGTTTCAGTAATAATTTTTAGTAAGATTATACATACTTTAAAACTGATGAAGGCGTCTAATTTGATTTTTATCCCGCATATAACTGGCAGTAAGCCCCGCTTCAAGCAATAAGGTGAAGCCAATATGGAAAAGAGTGGGGTCGACTGCCAGTAAATGATCCGATTGGTTCATCTAACAATCAGTGGGTTGATAAACCCTCCCCACTGATTGAAGTTTCACTTGATATTCTTACTTCTGCAGGTTTTTCTATAAATATTAAATCTCATTCTTTTTCTGTTCATTCCTTTTTGATTATTTTCGTCATCAATATGTTTGGATGCACATGGAGAAAGTCGTAGAAGCTGGAAAACCTCGAAAAAAACCAATTTCTAATAGTAACTGTGATATGGATGGCAACAAGAACTATGTAAAAGGTTGATTTAATGGAACAAGAATTTAATTCAATATATTTTTAGTTTTTCCTTCAAATGTAACGAATTACTTAAAAGTATAAAAAAACGATTCCTGATAATCTCAAGAATCGTATTATATCCATATTTATATCTGATGCTGGTGAGAGGATTCGAACCTCCGACCCCTTCATTACGAGTGAAGTGCACTACCAGCTGTGCTACACCAGCAAATTCATAATGAATATGATACTACCATTTCTATTTTTCTTCAAGTCTCTTGCTTATCCTATGTTTTTTCCTTTAACCAGAAAAAACTTTACTGGACTTACCTATCGATAAGAACTATAAAACATGTAAAGGAATAGAGTGATGTTTACGATTAATAATCTGATTAATGATTTTTAACTATGAGAAAAACATATTCAATTATAGGGAGAAATTTTTAATGGGGCTGGGACAAAACACAACTTCTTTACTCAAAATACGAATAATCTTTTCATCTCATATGACTAGCAGTAATACCCCCACTTCAAGCAATAAGTGAAACCAATATGGATAAGTATCGGATCGACTGCCAGTAAAAGTCCGATTGGTTCCAAGGCCTTTGGGTCATACCCTTGTGGTACTAACCATCCGCGGAGATAACAAAACTCCCACGGATTGGGTGTTCCCACTGGATAAGGAAGGCTCCGGTAGCGATACATCGCAAGCAGAAAAAGCGTTCTTCATTTTCAAGGAGAGTCTCGCATATTTCAGGTACTAGATGAATGTATTTTGATCAAAAAACGAACAATTCGATCTTATTGTTCGTTTTTGTTGTTTCTTCATTACTTTTATTCCAATTCCTTCATGTAAATTAGTACTTTTGGTAACTTAAATGCTCCTTTCGTATATCGGCAGCAGCCTCAACCATTATTTTTAAGGCTCCAATGGTCTCTTCCTCATTTCTTGTTTTTAATCCACAGTCGGGATTTATCCAGAATTGCTTTGGAGGAATGGTCTGTAATGCACGATTAATATTCTGTATAATCTCCGACTTTGCAGGTATTCGGGGACTATGTATATCATATACACCGAGTCCAATTTCTTTTTCGTACGTATTCTCTTCAAACGTAGTTACCATCTCCCCATGACTTCTTGATGTTTCAATAGAAATGACATCTGCATCTAATGCATCAATGGTTTCATAGATATCATGGAATTCTGAATAGCACATATGCGTATGAATTTGTGTGCTATCTTTCACAGCTGAAGTTGCTAAGCCGAAAGCATAAACTGCTGCTTCTAAATAATCTTCCCATTTCCTTTCATCTAACGGTAACCCTTCACGTAAGGCAGGCTCATCTACTTGAATAATTTGAATACCATTTTCTTCAAGTGCTTCAAGCTCTTTTCGCAGTGCCAGAGCTATCTGGTTTTGTATCGTAAAACGTGGAGCGTCATCATGGACAAAGGACCAATTTAAAATAGTGACAGGTCCAGTTAGCATTCCTTTCACTGGCTTTTCTGTTAACGATTGTGCATATACACTTTCCTTAACTGTCATTGCCTTATTAAAGGATACATCACCAAAAATCAAAGGTGGTTTTACACAACGGGAACCGTACGATTGCACCCAACCAAATGCTGTGACCTCAAAACCATTTAGTTTTTCACCAAAGTATTCAACCATGTCAGTTCGTTCAAACTCGCCATGAACTAGAACGTCAAGCTCAAGCTCCTCTTGAATAGTAATCCATTTATCGATGTTATCTTTTATAAATTGCTCGTATTTTTCATTAGATATTTCCCCTTTGCGCCACTTTGTTCTTGTTTTTCTTACTACTGGGGTTTGTGGTAAGCTCCCAATTGTCGTCGTTGGTAATAATGGAAGTTTTAATTCGTGTTGCTGCTTTTTAATCCTCTGATTGAACGGTAATGGCCGCTTTGCATCGGAAGTATCTAGGCTCTGAAGCTCTTTTCTAACTTGGTCATTTGTTCGCAATGCTGAACTATTAAAGCGCGCAAGCTGTTCTTGGTTCGTTTTTATTTTAGTGGCAATACTATGCTCTCCATCGTTGCAGCCCTTTGTAAGTGTAGTAATGTCTTCAAGCTTTTCGTCAGCAAAGGATAAGCCAGCTTTTATATCTGGATTTAAATCCACTTCTAGCTTTTTCGTTACCGGTACATGTAATAAGGAAGAGGAAGGCTGTAAAATAATATCTTGAATAGTCGTAATTGATTTTATTTCTTCAATAATAGAAAGCTTATCTGCTATGTTTTCTTGCCAAACGTTTCGACCATTAATAATACCAGCAGCTAATACTTTATCTTTAGGAAAACCAAACTGCTTAATTAGTTGTAAGCTATCACCATGAACAAAGTCAAGACCGATTGCTGCAACAGGGAATTCAATAATAGATTCATAATTGATCACATGTTCAAAGTATGTCTGTAAAATGAGTTTTAGTTTTGGTGCTGCTTCGCAGAATTGCGTATAGACTTTTTTTGCTTTTTGAATCACTGCATCATCTAATTTGGTTCCAAAGATAGGCTCGTCTATCTGGACCCATGTAGCTCCTGCTGATTCTAATTCCTCCAATATTTGCAGATACAATGGAACAAACACATCCAGTAATTCATCGAATTCTTCCTCTTTATACCCCTTTGCTAAGCTTAAATATGTGATTGGGCCTAAGATTACAGGTTTACCGTCGATACCTAATTCTTCTTTTGCTTCCTTATAAAAAGCAAGTGGACGATTTTCTGTTAGTATAGGCTGTGCATGTTCCAATTCGGGAACAATATAATGATAGTTCGTATTAAACCACTTGGTGATTTCTGAAGCAACAGCATCTTTAGTTCCACGGGCAATAGCAAAATAGGTTTCTAAATCAACCTTTCCACCATTGTAAGAAAAACGTTCTGGAATAACACCGAACATTGCTGATGTGTCAAGCACATGATCATAGAAAGAGAAGTCACCAACTGGTATTAGATCAATGCCAAGCTCCTGTTGCTTTTTCAAATTTTTTAACCTGATTTTATCTGTTTCTTTAATTAATTGTTCTTTTGTAATTTCTTCCTTCCAAAAGCTTTCCAGCGCTCGTTTCCATTCTCTTTTTTCTCCAATTCTTGGGTAACCTAAGTTAGAGCTAATTGCAGTAAATGTCATTCTTTTTCCTCCTGTAATTTGTATTTTGGTTATATTCGTTTCATCATTGATGAATGGTTTATCTCTAAAGATTTATGGATATAGTTTACTAATTGTATACTGATGTCATAACGCATAAATGGGGTTACTAAATAGATGCCTTGGAAATGTGTTAGCGCAGTATCAAGCAATTCCTTTGCAATCTCAATTCCTTGCTTGATGGACTGTTGCTTATCTACTGCTACGTTTTTCATTCGTTGCCGAATAATTTCTGGCATTTTAATTCCTGGTACTTCATTGTGCAGGAATTCTGCATTTTTGGTTGATGTCAATGGCATAATGCCTACATATATTGGCTTATCTATATGATGTGTTTCTTCGGCAAGCTCGATAATTTTTTCTTTACTGTATATTGGTTGTGTTAGAAAGTAATCAGCACCTCGATCTATTTTTCTTTCCATTCTCTTAACAGCTTTATCTAGTCTTGCAACATTGGGATTAAAGGCCGCACCAACTTGAAACTTAGTAGGTTGTCTAAGTGATTTACCAGAGAATGACAAACCTTGATTAAATTGTTTTATGAGTTTAATTAAGTCAAGTGATGTTAGGTCGAAAACCGATGTTGCCCCAGGGAAATCTCCTATTTTAGTAGGGTCTCCAGTAATGGCTAGGATTTCATTGATCTCAAGTGCATGTAATCCCATTAGATGTGATTGCAATCCGATTAAATTGCGATCTCTACAAGTTAAATGCACGAGTGGTTTGATACCGATTTCCTGTTTGATTTTTGCAGCGATTGCTATATTGCTGATTCTAGGTGTTGCCAATGAATTGTCAGCAAGTGTAATTGCATCAATACCTGCTTTATCTAAAGCTCTAATCCCTTCCAAATACTCCTCCGTATCTAAGTGTTTCGGTGCGTCGAATTCAACGATAATAGAATGTCTTTGCTTTACCATATCTATTAAGCGGGGCTCTTTATCTATTGGACTATTACGAATTTCAATCGGTTCTGCTTTAGGAATTACTTCTTTTTCCTGTAACGGCTCTAAATCTTTAACGCCCTCTGCAATTGCTTGAATATGGGCGGGAGTTGTTCCACAACATCCTCCAAGAAGCCTTACCCCTTCATTACGAAAATCTTTGGCACAGCTTTTAAAATAATCTGGCTCATTTTCATAGATAAGTTTTCCGTCACGATATGCAGGAAGACTAGCATTTGGATAAGCTGCAAGAAATGACCTTTCTAGTAAAGGGACCTCCTTTAAAGAATCAAGCATATGAAATGGACCTAAGCGGCAATTAATTCCGACAATATCTGCTCCTGTGTTTTGTAACCGTTGTAATGCCTCTGGTAAAGGGATGCCGTTTTGTAGTATACCTGCCTCATGCATGGATACATTCGCTATAATTGGTAGCGCTGTCTCTTCTCTAGCTATTTCAAGTACAGTTGTCAACTCTTCTAGATCGTAGTAGGTTTCTAAGATTAGACCGTCTACCCCCTCCAATAGTAAACAATATAACTGTTCTCTAAAGCTTCTCTTAATTTCATCATTCGTGGCTTGAAGTGTTTGTGTACCATGTATACCACCAATCGTTCCAAGCACAAATACATCCTCACTAGCCGTTTGCTTTGCTATTTTTATAGCGGCTGTATTGATTTTTTTTACTTGATCCTCTAATCCATATCTGGCGAGCTTAATATAATTGGCACCATACGTATTTGTTTGAATTAAATCAGCACCAGCATGAATATATGCTTGGTGAATTTGTGCAATTTGTTCTTCTAATGTAAGATTTAATTCTTCAAAGCAGTGATCCACTCCATAGGAATAAAGTAAAGACCCCATTGCACCATCACCAATAAGGATTCTTCTATCTAATTCAGTTAATAAATCCATCTCTCATCACACTCCTTTCCAATTTTTATTTAAAAAAAGACACCCTACTAATACGAAGAATATATTCTTCTTCAAGTGGGTGCCTTTAGTCGTCTAATCAGCATAAGCGAAAGTTATTTAAGTAGCTTTACTTCGACTTTGCAAATATGGCCATTGGTGTTCCAATAAGCGCAACATACGAACAAAGTGGAGTAATAATGAAAGAAGTGAAAGAATTATTTTCCTATCACTTTCTCTTTACTTTTGGTTTTAATGGATAGCGTTTTTTCTCCGTTGTGTCAATTTGTGTAACCTCTCCTTCATGAACCGTAATTACTAATGATCCAAACTCGACCCTTTGAATTGCTGAAATAATATCGTTTATTTTCGTATCATCGATCTGTGCCATCTGATCCCTCCTTTTAAATCACCAAAATAGTTAGAGAAAAAAATAAAAACCTCTTTTCAGATTGAAAGAGGTTTGATTGGCTTATACATTACAGTTCCCATCTTTCAAACAACTTTCGTTTGCTGGATTTAGCACCGTATTACTCTTTTTGAATGAGTATGGTTGCCGCAGGATCAATGGACCAGTTTCCTCCCCTGACTCTCGATAGGTAAATTATGAAGTTTTGATTGTACTCATTATCTTAGAAAGTAAATAGACTGTCAAGAGAAAATTTTAAAAAATTATTACATTTCAAAAATACGATAGCTAAGTGGCTGTATTATTAATGGATCGGTTTTAGAATCCAATGCTTTCCTGATCATTCCTTGTTTTGATAGGAACCATTCACTAATAGATTTAGTCTCGTCCATGATAGAATGGATGCTAAGCTTTGTTTTCATTTTTCCTGCGTGTAAAATAAAAACTAGGCACCTATTTATATTCCTTTTTTCATAGCAAATAAGATTTGCTTCATTATCATCATAAATAAATCTGAAATTACCATAATTGCCAAAAAGGGGATCTGTTTTTCGCAATGTGATGAGTGTTTGAATGAATTGAAATAGTTCAAGATTTTGCCTGTTGGTGTTCCATTCCATACATGAGCGACATCCAGGATCTTCACCACCTTGCATGCCAATTTCATCACCGTAATAAATGCAGGGTGTTCCCGCAAATGATAGTTGAAATAAATACATTAATTTTACTTTTTCTACATTACCATTTGCTAATGTTAACACGCGAGGCGTGTCATGACTATCCAAGAGATTAAAGGCTACTTCATTAATATTTCGTGGGTACATATGCAGTAATGTTGAAATTGACGCTGTAAAGTCAGATGCTTTTATTTCATTTTTGCCAAAAAAATCAATGACACTGTTTGTAAATGGATAATTCATAACTGCATCAAATTGGTCTCCATGTAGCCAAGGCATTGAATCATGCCAAATCTCACCTAAAATATAGGCATCTGGTTTGGCCTCTTTAACTGTACGACGGAAGTCTCTCCAGAAAGAATGGTCAATTTCATTAGCAACGTCTAAGCGCCAGCCATCAATGTCGAATTCCTTTATCCAATAACGAGCCACTTGTAATAAATAATTTCGTACTGCAGCGTTTTCTGTATTTAATTTGGGCATTGTCGATACAAAAGCAAACGTATCGTAATTTGGTACTGGTTCCGTACGGATAGGAAAATCTTTTATATGAAACCAATCCGTATAACTTGATTGCTCCTGTTTTTCTAGTACATCCTGGAACGGAGGAAAGTAAAATCCACTATGATTAAAGACAGCATCGAGCATTATTTTTATGCCCCGCTGATGACATTTTTTAACCAATTCACGAAACAGCTTCTTGTCTCCAAATTGTGGATCAATTTCCATGTAATCTATCGTATCGTACTTATGATTTGAGTGCGCTTTAAAAATCGGTGTCAAGTATATTCCATTAATTCCTAATGCTTCTAAATAGTCAAGGTGGTTAATTATTCCTTGGAAATCTCCTCCAAAAAAATTAGTGGGGCTAGGGCAGGTTGAATTCCAAGGTAAACTTCCCTTAGGATTTAATTTCTCATTATCATTTGCAAAACGTTCAGGGAATATCTGGTACCATATTGTTTTCTTAACCCAGTCAGGTGGGTTGAAAACATCTGTTTTGTTCAAGTATGGAAAACAAAAATAATGAGCTATGTCTTTAGGAGGATGTGTAAAAAATCCTCCCTCACTGTAAATATAGGATTCTTCATCGTCAGAACAAATGAAAGCATAACGCATTCTTCGGAATGTAGGTTTTACTTGTGTAAACCAAAAATCATGGAAATGAGTAGAGCCTGATTTTTCCATCGGTTTTATGGTTGTCTGCCATTGACCATCTATCCAATCATAAGGATCACCATGGATAAGATCAATGGATTGTATATCACTCTTTTTTGTTTGCAAGAAAATATGTAATGTATCACAGTCATATGCATAGGCGAAATTATTTTTTGGTCGGTGATAGATAGCTTCTTTGTGCATTTTTCTCCTCCTTTGTACAATCGTTTGCGCTATTTTAAAAATAAGACGAAAATTTAAGGAATGTTTATCCCATATATAACTGACGATAAGACCACACTTCAACCAATAAAATGAAAACAATATAGGGAAGCGGGGGATAAACAAAACCCCAACAGGTTGAAGATTCACTTTATCGATTATCTTAACATTATTTATTTAATAATGTAAGCGCTATATTATTAGAAGAGTAAATAATATGAAGTTTCTAAATTTCAGTTGTGTTTTTAAAGAGAATCTGTATAATTAATATACAAAGATTGCGCAAACGTTTTCATTAAAAATGCAATCTTTCAAATTAATAAATTTAGGAGGAGTACAGGGTGAAAAAAAGCTTCATTTATTTATTTGTATTGGTAGTAGTGGCTGGGATTCTAGTCGCTTGTGGACCAGATCAACCAAAGGAAGACTCTAGCAACGATGGGAAAGCCGCAGAGAATGAAATGCCGGAAAAACCAGATTCTCTGAAACTTTGGGTGAATGCAGAGGAAAAACAACAAGAAGCAGTTAAGCAAATTACGAAAAATTATACGGAAGAAACAGGTATTAAAGTAGACATGGTTCCAGTGGATATGTTGGAGCAGGTTGAAAAACTGGACGTGGAAGGACCTGCTGGGAACGGACCTGATATCATTTTTCAACCACATGATAGAATTGGTGATTTAGTACTTAGGGGATTAGTAGAACCAGTCAATTTCGGAAATAAAGAAAGCGATTACACAGATACCGCTTTACAAGCTGTACAGTATGAAGATAACTATTGGGGATATCCTGCCGTCATTGAGACGTATGCAATGTTCTATAATAAATCGTTAGTAGAACAGACACCGGAAACAATGCAAGATATTATGTCAATTGCGGAGAGAGATACAGATACAAGTAGTGATGAATTTGGATTCTTAATGGAAGCAGCTAACTTCTATTTTGTTTATCCTTTCTTTTCTGGAAATGGAGCATATGTTTTTAGGAATGAAGCTGGTAACTATGATATTTCAGATATTGGATTAGCTAATGAAGGATCTGTAAAAGGAGGGGAACTTGTACAAAAATGGTTTGATAATAACTATATTCCTCAAGATCTGACTCCAGATATTATGAATGGTTTATTCCAAGAAGGAAAAGTTTCAACTGTTATCAATGGACCTTGGATGGTACGAGAATACTCGGAAGCTTTAGGTGATGACCTGGGTGCAGCTCCATTACCTGTTTTAGAGAATGGAGAAAATCCGAAGTCATTTGTAGGAGTTAAATCCTATATGTTGTCTTATTATTCCGAGAATAAGGAGTGGGCAGAGCACTTAATGGCTTATATTACCAACTATGAAAATTCGATGATTTATTACGATGTTGCTGGAGAGATTCCTGCTCGTGATGATGCGATGGAAGATCCAGTAATTGCGGATGATTCGATCTTTTCAGCATTTGCGGAACAAACGCAGTATGGTGAACCTATGCCAAGTGTTCCTGCTATGCAGCAAGTTTGGGACCCAATTAATGATGCATTAAATTTTATCTCTAAAGGGGAACCAGTGAAAGATGTCTTGGATGAAGCCGTTGAAACGATTCAGGGGCAGATAGACGCATCTGGAGCAAATTAGGCACAAGACGCTGGGACATAACAAAAATGGACTAAAAACGAACAATAAAGGGAAAATTTAATCAGTAAGGGTTTTGTGTATCCCCCACTGATGGTTAGTACCACAAGGGTATGACCTAAAGGCCCTAGAACCAATCGGACATTTACTGGCAGTTGATTTCCCACTTAATCCATATTGGTTTCACATTATTGCTTGAAGTGAGGGACTTACTGCCAGTTATATGCGGGATAAACCACGCCAGCTTCTGAAACATACGTAGACTTCCACGGTAAGAAAGGCATCACAATGTATTAGCTTGAGAAGTCTCATCAGTTGTCCGCACAAAGCGAAGTGTTTTCGAAGAGCTTCGTTGTACGAACCATCATTTTTTTTATTGGGTCAAAACACTTTTGTCCCAGCCTCAAGATTTTTAGAGTTACCAAGTGATTTGTGAAATATAGGAGGAGACTGGAATGGCAACAAATGATAGTAGTAGCGGTACCTGGATAAAAAAACCTCGTAATATTGCTACGATTTTATCCATTATTCCAGGATTAGGGCAATTATATAATCGTCGTTTTCTGAAAAGTATTATCTTTTTGATTGTGACGGTATCATTCTTGGTTACAACATGGCATTATATTGATATTGGAATATGGGGATTATTCACTTTGGGAACAATTCCTCGAGATCATCATTCTATTCAACTACTAATACAAGGGTTAATTTCACTAATTATTTTAGGATTTGGAATTGCTATCTATGCTTTCAATTTGAAAGATGCTAGATCAGATGCAATAGCTAGGGAGAATAATAGACCAAATCCGACTTTAATTCAAGGCGTAGCAGCCTTTTATAACAATGGCTTCCCATACTTTATGATTCTTCCTGGTTTACTATTGCTTTTATTTATCGTGGTAGTACCGTTATTGTTTATGTTGGCATTAGCATTTACTGATTATAATCAATACAATGCTCCACCACGACACTTATTAAACTGGATTGGCTTTGATAATTTTGTGGATTTAGCTAATGTAGGTATTTGGAAAGATACATTCTTAAGTGTATTCACTTGGACAGTAGTTTGGACAGTAGTGGCTACAACTTTCCAAATTATTTTAGGATTGTTTTTAGCATTACTCGTTAATGACAAGCGAATTAAATATAAGCGAACGATTCGAACGATTTTAATTCTACCGTGGGCAGTACCAGCATTTGTATCGATTCTAATTTTTTCTGCCTTATTTAACCCGACTTTTGGTGCCATTAATCGAGATATCTTAAGTCAATTTGAAATCATGATTCCTTGGCTTTCGGATCCATTCTGGGCAAAGATAGCATTAATTATGATTCAAACCTGGCTTGGTTTTCCGTTTGTATTTGCTTTATTTACAGGAGTGCTTCAAAGCGTGCCTCAAGACATGTATGAAGCGGCTGACGTAGATGGCGGAACTCGGTGGCAAAAGTTTCGTCACATTACATTGCCTCATGTACTATTCGCAACAGCACCGTTATTAATCATGCAATATGCAGGAAACTTTAATAACTTTAACATTATTTATTTATTCAATGAAGGGAATCCAGCTGTTCGTGGTCAAAATGCAGGAGGGACGGATATACTGATTTCTTGGGTCTATAAACTTACATTTGAAACAAATAATTACAATATGGCTGCTGCAATTACAATTATAATGGGAATCATTATTTCTGCATTTGCGTTTTTCCAGTTTAGAAAAACGGCATCCTTTAAAGAGGAGGGACGTTATTAATGGCTATGTCACCAAAGAAAAAATCGAAAGTAGAGGTAGCACTCATTTATGTATTTTTTCTTATGATGTTCGTAATTATTGGTTATCCTTTATTTTGGGCATTAATGATGAGTCTCAACCCAGGCTCAAATATGTTGGTCACGGATTTATTTCCTGAATCTCCAACATTAGAACATTATAAATGGTTATTTACTGACCCGAATAGTGACTATATCATTTGGTATAAAAACAGTCTATATGTCGCGATAGTTAATGCGGTCGGTTCGGTCATTATTACTTCGTTAATAGCATATGTATTTTCACGATATACATTTTTGGGAAGAAAATATGGGTTATATATGTTTTTGCTTTTACAAATGTTTCCTGCATTAATGGGGATGGTAGCACTTTATATTTTGTTAAACACAATTGGTTTGACCGATTCGTTATATGGGCTTATGTTAATATATCTTGGAGGACAAATACCATTTAATGCGTGGTTAGTAAAAGGTTATTTTGATACGATTCCTAAGGAGTTGGATGAAGCTGCAAAAATAGATGGAGCAGGACATTTAAGGATATTCTGGACAGTTATGTTGCCATTAGCTAAGCCGATTCTTGCAGTAGTAGCTTTGTTTAACTTTATGGCACCTTTTATGGACTTTTTATTGCCACGTATCGTATTAACTAGTCCAGAAAAGTATACATTAGCTTTAGGCTTATATAATTTTATTAATGATCAATTTTCCACTAATTTCACTCGTTTTGCTGCTGGTTCAATACTGATAGCTGTACCAATTGCATTCGTATTTTTACTTTTACAGCGATATTTAATTTCTGGACTAACCTCTGGGGCTACCAAAGGGTAGGTTAAAGAAATTTAATTTCATCCACAATATGTAATTAGTTTGTTATAATAAGTTAAATAAACTAGCTACGCTACTATTAATGCATTTTTAAAAGTAAACGGAGACAGAGGGTGTGTGAATACTGTGGTAACAATTAAAGATGTGGCTAAAGTAACAGGTGTATCACCTTCGACTGTTTCTAGGGTAATTGCTGATAATCCACGAATTAGTCCTGATACAAAAAAGAAGGTAAGAAAAGCGATGAAGGAATTAGGCTATCATCCTAATGTTAATGCTCGCAACTTGGTTGCTAAGTCTACGAAAGCAATAGGAGTAGTCATGCCTTCCTCTGCTGATAAAGCACTACAGAATCCTTTTTTTCCGGAAGTTCTTCGGGGAATTGGTTCAATCACTCATCAAATGCAATATTCAATGACACTTTCCAGCGGTGAAACAGAGGATGAAAATTTTGCTGAGGTAGAACGAATGGTGTATGGCAGTTATGTCGACGGGATCATATTGCTATATTCGCGTGTAAACGATCGAATTATGAGTTTTTTACGAGAAAAGCGCTTTCCCTTTGTAATCGTAGGAAAGCCACATGAGCATATTAATGAAATTACGCATGTAGATAATGATAATTTCACAGCGGGAAAAGAAATTACTGCACATCTCATAAATGAAGGACATGAGCGAATCGCATTTATCGGTGGATCGAGAGATTTATTTGTAACGAGAGATCGAGAAGCTGGATATGAGAATGCGTTACTAGAAGCAAACCTAGCTGTTCGAAAGGATTACTTAATCCATACGGAATTTCTTAAATCTGGTGGAAGAGAAGCCGTTGCTAAGTTATTATCACTTGAGGTACGACCGACTGGTATTGTCGTTAGTGATGATTTAATGAGTCTCGGTGTATTAAGTACTTTGGAAGAACTAGGGCTGCAGGTTCCAAGAGATATTTCATTAGTAAGCTTTAACAATGTATATTTATCGGAAATGACAAGCCCAGCGTTAACCACTGTCGATATTCAAATATATCAACTAGGTGCACAGTCTGCAAAAGCGCTAATCGAAAAAACGAAGTCAAAAGATGAACCAGAAAAAAGAATAATAATTCCTCATCAGATTATTTATAGAGATTCTGTAGGAAGTATATAGAAGAAAACATGCCTGAATCGAAATATACGTTTCTTTTCAAGCATGTTTCTATTTTCACGATTAATTATTAAATTGCGGTAAATAATGTTTATGTGCTGCTAATAATTCTTCCATTATTTGTTTAGCTTTTAGATCACTCGTAACCAATGGATTTATACAAAGCGCTAGCAATGCTTTTTGAGATGAGCCAGATATTGCAGCATCAATAGCAGCAAGCTCAAATGACTTTATTTGTTGAATAAGTCCATTTATTGAAGGAGGCAGTGCACCTACTGTTAGCGGAATCGGTCCATTCTTAGTAACGACACAATTGACTTCAACAACCGTATCATTAGGTAGATTGGAAATGGCTCCATTGTTTATAACGTTTAAGGTTTGAATATCCCCTTTGTCGTTATGAATGGAGGAAATAAGGTCGCATGCTACATTACTATAATAAGCACCGCCTCGTTGTTCAAGCTGTGGTGGCTTGATATTTAGGCTTGTATCTTTATATAGTTCGAATAATTGATTTTCCAACTCCTTTACCACCTCGGCTCTTGTTTTGCCTTGACGGTATTCCTCTAACTCTTTTTCTAGGATTTCTCCAGTTTTATAATAATATCTGTGATATGGGGACGGGATCATTCCTAGTCCTTTTAGAAATTCTTCTTCCCATGGTATTGGTGTAATATTTTTCATCGATAATTGATTTTCTGAATTAGCTAGTAATGCAATCACTTCATGCAACCTCGATTTTCCATTCACATGTACGTCCATTCCGTATGACATATGATTTAGGCCAGCAAATGTAATGTGAATGTCGTCAACTGGTACATCTAACAGCTTGGCAATGGTTATTTTCATATTAATAGGTACATTACATACGCCAACAACTTTATGATGGCTACTATGTTTTAATTAGGAATATTATTTTATACTTCCCAAATAATTGAAACTGCTATGGTGTGATTTCTTTATCATAGTAAAATGGAACAAATCGAATGCTATCACCGTTCTTAATACAGTCTACAATGGGCAGGTACATCTCGTTAATCTCTCCAACAACATTTACTCGCTCATCTTTTGGATAATTTTCACGCATGATTTGTATTTCTCCAGAGTATCGTTTGTATTTCTCATTATCGATAGTGATTTTTCCTCTGAATCTTTCTGAACAGTGCTCTGATATGATTTTCTCTCCTTGACTCGCATAACCTCGCGATTCTTGCAATCGTATTAAACCGTGTGGTGAATCAATGCGAATGGTGTATACTTGATTATATAAGTAATCGTAATTATCCGTAAATGATACTGGAACAGAGATAATCTCATCTGATTGGTAGTCTTCAATTAGTTTTAACTGTTCTGATGAGATTTGTACATCACTTAAGAATACTTGATCAACCAAACTTTTTGTTATCAAATCAAGATAAGCTAAGTAAGGTGGCCAGCCGCGATGCTTCTCTAGAGTCGGTAAACCTTCATAAATTGGACCTCGTAATGCTTGATCACCTGGTATAAAAGCAATTATTTGGACAGATCCTTTTTGTTTGATAGCTTGATTCTTTGTTTCAAATAGCTTCTCATCTAATCCTGTTTCAGGTCGCGGATAAAAATTATGCATCGCATATAACAACTTCCCTTCTAGTGGCAATGGAACAGATACATCTAAGGTCGAGGCATTGAAAGCGATAGGAATCTTCTTTGCTAATTGTGTGATTTCTCTTTCATTAAAACCGTAATCCAAACGCAGTACAGAAATATGTAAATCTTTTACAAGTGAAAGTATATCTTTCTGCTCGAATATCGCTAATGTTTTCGGAGAAACATCAGCGATAATATTAAAGTCATTCTGATATAACCAATGGCACATTTCTTTTGTTTTGTTCACATAGTCATCGTCTACCTCTTCTGCAATATGTAAAGAAGTAAAAACAAGGGTATTTTTCCGGTTTATAGTCTTTAACATTGGCAATTGTTTTTCGAAGGTTGAGGTGTAAACAGAGAACCCAAGTGGATTATGCATTGGCTACATCCTCCTTTTTTATAAATAATAGTGTAATTATAAAGCCACAAATGTAAGAAATAAAAATACCGATTACGTAATGAATCATTTTATCTGCTTGCATTAATGGAATAGCTACGAGTCCTGACGGTCCCCAAGCATTCGCCATGACGTGTGTCATCATCACATATGCTCCACCAAAGCCAGCACCTAGGCCTGCTGTAATAAATGGTTTACCCAGTGGTAAAGTAACACCATAAATCAATGGTTCTCCAATACCTAGCAAACCAGCTGGTAAAGCACCTGCGATAATTTGTTTCATTCGGTGATTACCTACTTTTTTACAAATTAAATAGATCGCTATGGCAGCTCCTACTTCACCAGCACCTGCCATAGCGAGTACAGGAAATAAGGAAACTCCTCCTAGTGCTTCTAATTGAATCGCATAAATTGGAATTAATCCATGATGAAGACCTAATAGTACCATGGGTAAAAATACTGCGGCCAGAATATAGCCCGAGATAATATTAACTACTGTATTATCAGAACCAATGATCACACTTAATGCACTTACGAGCCAATCAGATAATACACCAGATACTGGCATTATAATGAATACGAATAAAGCTACGGCAATAAGAAGTGTTAAAACGGGTGTAGCAATCAGATCAAATACATCGGGTATTCGTTTACGTATCGCTTTTTCTATCTTTGCCAAAAGAAATACACCAAAAATAACACCTATGATACCGCCTTTTCCTGTTGTTAAAATAGAATTTAATGGCTCCTCTGCATCATAGAGGTTAAAAAGTTGAGAAAGTTCAACGATTGGTGCTGCTATTGATATGGCACCAATCATACCACCCAGTGCCTCGGTTGCACCAAATCGCTTTGCTGCATTTACACCAGTAAAAATTGCAAAATATCCTAAAAAGCCTGTTCCAATAAGCGAGAATAGCAATCGAATGGCTTCCCAAAAGTCATTTGTTAGTGTTCCTTCTCCTTGTAATGTACCAATTAAGCTACTAAATCCGTTAAAAATACCAGCTGCAATAATCGCAGGAATCATTGGAATGAAGATACCAGAGATTGTTTCAAGCGCAGACTTTAGTTTACTTTTTTTCTGTTTTTGCTTGATGGAAGCTTTATTGTCCTGCCAATTTTCGGTTACCTTTTGATGGTCATCAGTAGATACATCACTATCTTCTGACACTTTATATCGTTCCAATAGCAAATCCGCTAACTTTTTAGCTTTCCCTGGACCCACAATTATTTGGAGTGTTTCAGCTTGAACAACACCCATTACACCTTCCAATTCCTTTAAACTTTCTACTTCTACTTTATCTTCATCTTTCATTCGAATACGTAAACGGGTCATACAGTTGGTTGCTGCTTGGATGTTACCTTCTCCACCAATTCGTTTAACTATCTGATCAATTAATTTCTCATTTTGATTCGCCATAAGAACCCCTCTCTCATCTTTTATTGTATTGTCTTTCTTATATGTCCATTTGCTTTTTCAAGACTTGCTTTTGCAGTTGTTATATCACTCCCTAGTAAAATCATGGTAATGGCTAATTTTACATCTCCTTCTCCTTCTTTTAATTTGGCTTTTGCTGTCTCCATATCTACTTCCGTAGCAGCCATCACAATACGTAGAGCCCTTGTTTCAAGTTTTTGGTTGGTTGTTTGTAAATCTACCATTAAATTTTTATAGACTTTTCCAATTCCAACCATTGAGATAGTAGAAAGCATGTTTAAAATCAACTTTTGAGCAGTAGCAGCTTTCAACCTAGTAGAACCAGATAACACCTCTGGTCCAGTTGTTACTTCAATCGGAACTGTCGCAACCTTTCCAATTGGAGAATGTTGATTGCAAGCAATGGCGACGGTTTTTGCCCCAATCGAATTAGCATAGTTTAGTGCTCCAATCACATAAGGTGTTCGGCCGCTAGCCGCTAACCCTACTACAATGTCATTTTCTTTCAATTGAAGCTCTTTTAAATCCTGTTCTGCCAATGTCCTACTATCCTCGGCACCTTCAACTGCTTTTGTAAAAGCCTTTTCACCTCCAGCAATAAGTCCAATCACTTTTTCAGGGGGGGTACCAAATGTTGGTGGACATTCTGCTGCGTCAAGCACACCTAAACGTCCACTTGTTCCTGCACCGATATAAATTAATCTCCCATTACTTTCGAAAGACGAGATTATAGATTTTACCGCCTGCTCAATAGCTGGTAAGACAGGCTCGATTGCTTTGGCTACTTGTTGATCCTCTTGATTCATTACTTTCAGTGCTTCTATAACAGACATTTGATCCAAATTCATTGTCTTCGTATTTTGTTTTTCCGTTGTCATATTATTAAGGTTAATCATTGAGATTAGACCCCTTTCTTATCTGATTTTTTTCTAGAATAGCAATTGATTCTTCGTATTGAATATTCATATAACTCGTATATAAAATATCTACTAGATTCAACTGAGATATTCTAGAGGACATTGCTCCACTTCGAAACACATACTCATTTGCTGCAACAAAAAGATTATAATCAGATATTCCAGAAATGGTTGCGCTTCCATATTTTGTTATAGAAATAAGTTTGGCTTGATTTTCTTTAGCTGTTTTTGCGCATTGAATCATTTCCTCTGTTTCTCCTGAATATGAAATAACTATTCCGATGTCATTGTCTGTCATATTTTTTGCCATTAACAATTGTGTATGCCAGTCTTCTGCAACATAAACCATTTTATTAATTCGAGTAAATTTTAGTTGTGCATCCTTAGCAACAATAAGCGAAGCACCGATTCCAAACAACACAATCTTTTCGCAATCATGAATTGATTTCACACAATCTTCTATGACATTAATGTCAAGTAAACTTGACGTTTCTTCTAGTGATAAAATATTTTTATTGGTCACCTTATCAACCACTTCATTCACACTATCTACTTTGTTAACATCAGCAATCTGTTTATTCTTGTAACTGGTTCTAACAGCTTGCTCGTATAATAGTGACTTAGAAAATTCTTTATAACCTGAAAAACCATTCTTTTTACAGAGACGAATAATAGAAGAAGGTGATGAAAAAGTGTGCTCAGCTAATTGATAAATTGTCATTTTTGCTACTTCTTCTGGGTGATTTATCACAAATGAAATAATTCCTTGTTCTGTTGTACTTGCTTGCTCGTAATACTCCTTAAATCGAATTGTTGCGATTTTCACTCGATTGTTCCTCCTTACTATAGTTTGATCATAGTCATTGTAAAACTAAGTGTCAATAAAATATCTTTATAGTGAAACTTTATACCATATATTGAAATTATTTTATCTTTTATCGTCAATTATATGAAACTTTCTACTAATTTGTCTTAATTGCAGCACTGATTTGCGGTTTTGAAATTCGAAAATCAATTTATATGGAAAAATCTAACAAAACAAATATAGTTGGTAAAATTAGAGGAACAATTTCTAATTGATTACCTTCAACCATGGGACAAATTTGGCTTTAAGGAAAACAGAAAATAGAATTAATAAATATAAAATTTGTAATGACAATTACATGAGTTAGCAATACGTGAATAGTAAAAATAAGTGCATAAAACTTGAATAAATTCTATAAAGTTAATATAGTACCACATTTGCTAGATAATAATTGGGGGAGAGGTTAAGAAGATGAATTTAGATGAAATGTCTATTAGTAAGATTATGACTTATATGAATCAAGAAGATAAAACAGTTCCTTATACTGTTGAAAAGGCATTTCCACAAATTGAACCAGTAATTACAAAAGTAGTAGAAACTATACAAAATGGTGGCAAGGTTGTTTATATGGGGTCTGGAACTAGCGGTAGATTAGGGGTACTTGATGCATCTGAATGTCCACCTACTTTTGGTGTAAGTCCAAATCTGTTTACAGGGTTAATTGCTGGTGGAGATACAGCGATTAGGAATGCGGTAGAGAATGCAGAAGATAGTCAAGAAAGTGGCGCAAAGGATGCCGGTCAAACATTGACAGAGGGTGACCTATTAATAGCAGTTGCAGCTAGTGGACAGACACCTTATGTCATTGGGGGAATAAAGCAAGCGAAAAAAATGGATGTTCCTACAGCTGGAGTGGTTTGTTCCGATAATTCTACAATTAGCCAATTGGTTGATTTTCCCATAGAATTAATCGTTGGAGAGGAGATAGTACAAGGTTCAACCCGTTTGAAAGCTGGTACTGCACAAAAATTAGTTTTAAATATGATTTCAACGATCTCCATGATAAAATCAGGAAAAGTTTATCAAAATTATATGGTTGATGTACAAGCATCTAATGAAAAATTAAGAAATCGAACAATATCTATCATCCAAGATATTGCAGATGTAGACGAAAAAACAGCATTAGTGAAGTGCAATAATAATTTAAAAGCAGCTACTCTAGTAAGTAAATTTCAAATTGAGCCAAATAAGGCTTTTGAAATTCTTGAAGCCGCGAGTAATAATTTAAGAAGAGCAATGGCTATATTAAATGAGCAATAAAGCGAGTGAGGTGGGACAGTTGGTTAATGTTATCGGTATAGATGGTGGCGGAACAAAAACACATGCTATTTTGGCCGATTCGCATGGTAATACAATTACTCAATATATTACTGGACCGTCTAATCCCAATGCAGTTTCACCCGAAGCATTGGAGCATACATTTAAATCTATTTTCGCTCATCTTAAAAGGGAATATCCAGAAGAGTTTAATAAGGTATCTGGGGTGTATGCTGGGATAGCTGGTGCCGGAAGCAAGAATTCCCAGCAGCAATTACATAAATTGATTTCTCTCTATATACCAAATAATTGTAGGCTACAAGTAGAAGTGGATGCATTAAATGCATTGTATTCTGGAACTTTCGGGAAACCAGGAATTGTTCATATTTCCGGAACTGGTTCAGTATCTTATGGAATAAATCATCAGCATAAGCAAGATCGAGTAGGTGGCTGGGGACATTTACTGGGAGATGAAGGTAGTGGCTATGATATTGGGAAAAATGGAATATCTGCCGCATTGAGGTTTTTTGATGGAAGAAGTCATGAAACAATTCTCTTGGAAATGATTTATGACTATTTTAATGCGAAACATGTTCGAGAGGTTATCGATCAAATCTATTTTTCTGCTGAATCAAAGAAAATAATTGCAAGTATGGCAAAACTTGTGTTTAATGCATATAAGGCAGGTGATATTCCTGCAAAAGAAATAATAGAAAATGCGGCAAAGGAGATAGTGCTAAGTATTCTAACGCTTCATGAGAAGCTTTTTCCTGATAATCGATATGTGAAAGCGGTTTTATGTGGTGGAATCTTTCAGGATGATGCTATATTACCACCGCTAGTGAAGGAAGGAATTATGAATGGTGAACATAATATAACTATTGTTCAACCAACTTTATTACCAGCTCAGGGTTCCTTGATAGGATGTTATTTGAGCCTTGGGAAAAATATAACTCCAACGATGATTACAAATATGCGAAATCTAAAGTAGGGGGCGATATTAGATGTCACAAATGAAGGGTGGATTGGTTATCTTAAATGATATGATAAACAGTTTGCCTCCATCAGAACAGAAAATAGCAAATTATATATTATTACATCCGGAAGATTCTATACTACTTACAGCTTTACAGTTAGGCGAGAAGAGTGAAACGAGTAGTGCTGCGGTAATTCGTCTATGCAAATCGCTTGGTTTTAATGGTTTTCAAGAATTAAAACTACGTGTTGCAGGAGATTTAAGAGTGAATGAATCAGAAGGCTATCGAGATATCGAGCCCAACGAGGAATACGCAAAGATCATAGAGAAAGTAAACACTAATACGATACAGACATTAAAGGACACGGTGGACATTTTAAATATGGATCAGATAAAAGAAGCCGTTCAATTATTAATTAGAGCAAGATCTATTTTATTTGTAGGATTTGGAGCATCATATATTGCAGCGAAGGATGCAGAACAGAAGTTTCTCAGAGTTAATAAGCAGGTGCATTCATTTTCTGATCTACACATGGCGGCTACTGCAATTGCTAATAAAGGATCGGAAGATGTTGTAATTGGTATTTCCTTCTCAGGTGATACCTTTGAGGTGACAAAATTACTAGAGATGGCCAATAATAATAATTGTAATACGATTAGCATTACAAAATATGGTAACTCATCAGTTGCTAGTATTGCCGATACAAACCTTTATATTTCTGCTGCAAAAGAAGCAACATTTAGAAGTGGTGCAACAGCTTCTAGAATTGCTCAGTTGCATTTAATTGATGTGCTGTTCATGTGCTATGCTTCTGAAGAATATGACAAAACGGTAGAAAGATTAGATTCAACAAGAGAAGCATTAAGCAGTTTTAAACAACAATTTGATACGAAGCGAAAGATAAAAATAAAACGAGATAAAGGATGAAAGAGGCTGAGACAATAGAATGAAGAAACAATCAAAAACGAACGATAAGGTGGTTACCCCCAAAAGTTAGAGTTTATACTATGCAGCTGATTGGCTGGATTGCGTTCGGTACTCAACTGGACTCAGCCCAGCCAATTTTTCCTTTACCCCCTTTTGTTTTAATTCCAGGCCTTCCTTACCTTGTTTGCGAAATTTTTTCATCCAGAGTTTAACAATGGACGAAGTGCTCAACTTAAATTGAACAGCAGTTTCTGTATAAGAAGCACCTGTCTCTAACATAAATTGTATCGCATCTAATTTAAATTGAACAGAATACTCCTTCTTTGTATTTCTTCGTTCTAGTCCCTCCATACCGTGACGTTCATAGTTTTTCACCCATTCATATATTGGTGTAAAGCTACCCATATGATATTTTTTGGCTAAGGAACGATATGAAAGATTTCCATCTATATTCTCGGTGACAACCTTCACTTTAAATTCTTCACTATATTTAGCCACAAAAACACCCCCTGAAGTTAGACTTTTTACTCTAACTTCAGGGGGGCGTCATCGTATTTGAAATTAATTATCGCTCGTTTTTTGATTAGAATCATTCATTTAGCATCTGAAATAAGCGAGACTCCGGCGCGAACAGCACGAGTCCGAAGATCCACGTGGTAACGTGTTTTTCTTTACCAAGTTAGCTGAGGCCGTGCCCGTGGAAAGCGCGTATATTTTCACGGTGCGGCGATAATCCTCCTATTGATAACATGATTATTCGTATGTTGAGTAAAGAAGTTGTGTTTTGTCCTAGCCTCCTTTTATCCTACATATAACTGGTAGTTAGCGCCCCCGCTTCAAGCAATAAAGTGAAAGCAATATGGATAAAAGGAGAGATCAACTGCCAGTAAATGTCCGATTGGTTTAAGGGCCTTTAGGTCAAACCCTTGTGGTACTAACAATCCGCGAGCGATAAACATTTCCCTCACGGATGGAAGCTTCACTTTATTTAAAATTTACAATGAAATAGTTCTACACTATAATCTAGTAAAAGTGTGATTTTTTTGATTTTTCACTAAAATATGTCCGTAAAGGGGAGGAGTAATGAAACTAATATCGTGGAGTAAGGATAGAATAAGTGAATTGGTACAGTTATGGAATAAAGAAATCGGTCAATATTTTCCAATGAGAGAGGAATTATTTGGACAAAATAGTTTTGCAGATACGAATGTATGTTACGAAGCATCACAAATTGCGGTTAATGCTGAGAATAAAACTATTGGTTTCATTGTTGCTAAAAAATGGCAGGATGAAATTGAAGTAGGGTTACCCGCTAATACTGGTTGGATTCAAGTGCTACTTGTTCATCATAATTATCGTCATCAAGGTGTAGGTAAAGCATTGCTAGCTCATACAGAAAATACATTTAAACAAAGTGGAGTAACTAGAATTATTCTTGGACAAGATGTGTGGCATTATTTTCCGGGGATACCTAGTGTACTTCCACAAACATCAGCGTGGTTTGAGCATCAAGGATATCAAGCAAATGGTAAAGCGTTTGATTTACTAAGTAGTTATACGGCGTTAAGTTACCCCAAACCAAACAAGCCTGGTGTTGAATTATCTTTATTAAAGAAAGAAGAAAAGAGTTCGTTACTGACTTTCTTAAATCGATGTTTTCCAGGAAGATGGGAATATGAAGCCATTCAATATTTTAAGCACGGTGGAACTGGCAGAGAGTTTGTCGTATTGAAAAAAAATCAGCATATTATTGGTTTTTGCAGAATCAATGATGCAAGCTCACCGATAATAGCACAAAACGTTTATTGGAGCCCATTATTTAACGAAGCGTTAGGTGGTATAGGTCCGCTCGGGGTAGATGAGCAGGAACGAGGAAATGGTTATGGTAAAATGGTAGTTCAAGCTGGAATTCATTATTTAAGAGAACGTGGTATTAACCGAATTGTAATTGATTGGACCGGACTAGTGAACTTCTACAAGCAATTAGATTACGGTGTTTGGAAAAGCTATTGGTACTATGTTAAGGATTTAGTAAAATAGAAAATATTAAAAAATCAGTGGGCTCTCTTGCTTTTGTAAGAGGGCATTTTATATGTTCTATGAAGGATTAGCACAAATAACTATATTCTGTAAAATATTAGTAATATATTACATGTTATTTTGGTTTCTTAGAAAAAGCCAAATTCTAGTATTTAAAGGCATTGCTTAGTTATTTTCCTCATCACGAAAAAATAACTAGATAAATAGCAAGGTATAGGAATTAAAGCTTGTTCTTTACATACAATAAATAAAAAGCGCTTTGTTAACACTATTAGTAAATGCTGGAAAATGGTTGATTCCCATTAATAGATATCCTATTAGTGTGAATTCATATAAAAATTAAGTGAAAAAGGGGGAGTATACAGTTGAAGGGAATACTAAAATTCCGCTGGATATTGCTGTTTTTAGCTATATTTCTAGTGACTTTAGCCGTAGGGTGTTCTTCAGAGGATGACGCTTCGGAAGAAGGTACTGGAAATGATTCAAGTGAAGGTGCAAAGGAGGTGGAAGGCGAAATAGCAGGTGATTTGGAAATACAATATTTTGTTGGGGGATACGGGGATTCATGGTGGAAAGAAGTTATTGCTGATTTTCAGAAAGAATACCCGGATGTTACTATCATTGAGCATGCAGGACCTAATATTAATGAAGAAATGCGATCACGTTGGGTATCGAATGATCCACCAGATGTTGTATATATTGATGGAGCGGGTTCTAGCGAAACGCAAATGGTAGAAGATGGACAATTAATGAATTTAACAGATTGGGTAGAAGGAATTGAACTAGAAAATGGTGATAAATTAGTAGAGAGCTTTATTGTAGATCCTGGTAAATTCGATGGAGAGATTTATTCGTTGCCTTTAGTTTTTGATACGTGGGGAACCTGGTATGATCGAGCCTTATTTGAAGAGAAGGGGTATGAAGTTCCTACAGATTTTGATAGCTTTATGAATGCTATGGCTGAAATTAAAAAGGGAGAAGGAATTGATCCGTTTGTAACGTCAGGTCAGCATCCCTATTATTTCCTTCGAGGAATGCTATATCCAGCATTTGGAGCAGCTGGAGGTGATGAATTATTAGCGGATTTAATTACTGGAAAAGAAGGGGCATGGACGAGTGATATCGTTTTAGAAACGATGAAAAAGGTAGAGAAAATGCAACAAGAAGGAATGTTTGATTCGGGTCTTGGTGCATTAAATCATACGCAGTCACAAATGAATTTTCTTTTGCATAAAAACGCCTTTATTCCAGTAGGTTTCTGGTTACCGAATGAAATGGCTAATGATATTCCAAAAGGATTTGACTTTGGATTTATACCTTCTCCAATGCAGGATGTAGGTGAGCCATTTGCTATTGTACCTGACTTACGTCCATTGGCAATTGCAGAAAATGCTGAAAATCCAAAGGCGGCAAAGGCTTTTGTTGAATTTGCCTTCACTAGAGAGTATGCTATGTCCTTCTCCGAACATACGGGGGCAATTATGAATCTAACAGGGGTAGATTTAACTGCGAATGATAAGATACCTAGCTATTTGACAGAGGCTAATGCCATGATAAACGATCCAGAACAAGTACAAATCTATGAAAAACCTCATCCAATGAGCGCCGATTTGGAAACGCCAATCGGAAATGCGCTGATGTCATTAATGCTTGGGAATATGACGGCAGAGGAATTCGTGAAAGAAGCCGAAAAAGCAGCTGAAAATTACCGTAATAGTAATTAAATGACAATGTAAGTGATGCCCGTCAGCTTTGTTTCACTGCTGACGGGGATTATTATCCGCAAGTCAGTATGGATGATGTTTAAGCAAAGCCTAGGAAGAATGATGTCGTGCTTAGTCCTTTATTTAGGTTACAGATATTCATTTCTTATAGTTCAATAGAAAGAGTGATTTGATGGTACAGTCAAAAAAACAGAAATATCTGTTTC
The DNA here is from genome assembly GCF_947495635.1 of uncultured Virgibacillus sp. Classification (NCBI taxonomy): domain Bacteria; kingdom Bacillati; phylum Bacillota; class Bacilli; order Caryophanales; family Bacillaceae; genus Virgibacillus; species uncultured Virgibacillus sp. Next base: position 36,647 of record NZ_CANMAB010000019.1, read on the forward strand.
TAGCATTTTGTTTAGTGCCGACATTTATCATGTTCGCGATTTTTACACTTTATCCATTGTTTAGCGGTCTTTATTATTCCTTCTTCGATTGGTCAGGTGCCTCGCAACATAAAGAGTTTGTCGGTTTAGCAAATTACATCAGCTTGTTGAAGGATGCTATTATCCCGGATACGATCATTCATGATTATTTTCTCGTTGTTACAAAGGTGATTGGTATCATGATTCTTGCTATGTTTTTTGCAGTGGCATTAACACAGTTAAAAATCAAAGAAGCACCATTTTATCGAATTGTTTTCTTTTTTCCGAATATCATGTCTGTAGTAGTTATTGGCATCCTATGGACGTTTATATATAACCCCAATTTAGGACTTATTAATTCTGGGTTGGAGTTTTTAGGCTTAGAAAGCTTTGCCAAGCCATGGCTTGGCGATGAGAATTGGGCACTACCAAGTCTTGTTCTTCCATCCATCTGGGCAGGTATTGGTTTATTTTTATTGATGTTGATGGGAGGAATAGCGAATGTGTCCAAAAGCTATTATGAAGCAGCGGAGATCGACGGTGCAAGTCAATGGCAGCAATTTTGGAAAGTAACCCTTCCGCTAGTGTGGCCACAAATTAAAATTTCTGTCCTCTATATTGTAATTACTACACTGAACGGATCTTTCATTATCGTACAGGTCATGACTGGTGGTGGACCAAACAATGCTACACATGTAATGGGGTCATATCTGTATCAACAAGCATTTGTGCAGTATAATTTTGGCTATGGGGCTACCATTGGAGTTATGATATTGATTCTTTCGCTACTTACGGTACTAATATTACAGTTCTTTATGCGTAGAGAAAAAGTGGAATATTAATTCGATTGTGTATGAAAGGAGGAGCTACCGTTGAAGCGAAGTGTTGGACAAATTCTTGGAAGGACAGGGATTCGAATACCATTAATCCTTTGGACAATAGCTGTATTATACCCTATCTTTTGGATGTTTCTTGGATCCTTTAAGTCAAATGCAGAAATTTATCGTAATCCATGGGGGATACCGGATTCATTTAATATCCAAAATTTTGTAACAGCATGGTCCAATTACAATATTGATATTAGTGTATTTAATAGCTTGGTTGTAACCTTAGTCGGTGCATGTTTGACCTTAATTCTCTCTATTCCAACAGCATATGCTATCGAACGAATCCATTTTCGTGGAAGTAAACTACTATTTACCTTATATGTATCAGCGATGATGATTCCAATGGTGTTAGGCTGGATTCCGTTATTCTTCCTTTTAATGAAATTGAACCTGTTGGATAATATTTTCGGATTGGCAATTGTATATGCTGTAAGTCAACTACCATTTTCTATTTTTGTATTAACAAGCTTTATTAGTACAATCCCCAAATCATTAGAAGAATCAGCAGCTATGGATGGAATGTCGCCATATCGTGTTCTGTGGAAGATCATTACACCGTTAAGTCTGTCAGGTATTATCACCGTCACCATAATGAATGTTATTCAATTTTGGAATGAATATTTTATGGCTTTAATATTTCTACAAAGTAGCGAGAACTATACACTTGCTTTAGCAATTGATTATATAAGTAGTGAGGCGCAGTATACAAATGCATGGGGAACGTTATTTGCCAGCCTAGTAATTGCTATTGTTCCTGTTATTATTTTATACGCTATTTTCCAGCAACGAATTGCTAAGGGGATGACAGAAGGGGCAATAAAGGGATAAAAAAAGGTGGTGGATGACAAGTTTCCACTCACCTTTTTCTAATAGTCTAGGAAATTAAAGGAAATTATAAATGTAGCCCATGCGGATAAGTAGGGGCATGTTGAGCCGAGAGCGACTTCACGAATCGCCCTAATCTAAGACATCATCGGCTCGCAAGCTTATAGTGATTTCTTTATCTCCGTTGACTCGCTCCAGTCGTTACGTTTCTAATCGAGCGTTTGCGCTTTTGTTCTTAGTCCTTCCATGTATTTTTTAAAACGCGGATCCAATTGCCATGGGCAATTTTTTGTAGCTCTTTATCAGAGAAACCATGTAGTCGTAGCTTATTCATCAGGTTAGGTAATCCAGTAACGTCTTTCATACTGTCCGGAACGGTTGTACCATCAAAGTCTGAGCCTAGGGCCACATGCTCTATGCCAAATTGTTCCGCAATATATGCGATATGGTGAACGATTTCATCAAGAGAAATAGCTGTACCAAATTGTCCATCCGCTCGAATCATATTAACAGCATAATTAATTCCAACAACACCATTACTCTCTTTTATCGCTTGTAGCTGTTTATCAGTAAGATTTCTCGAAATTGGACAGATTGCGTGAACATTAGAGTGTGTGGCAACAATAGGTGCATCGCTTAGATTTGCCACATCCCAAAAACCTCTTTCGTTTAAATGCGTCGTGTCGATCATTATTCCCAATTCGTTACACTCGCGAACCAGGTTTTTCCCTGCTTTTGTAAGCCCATCACCTATATCGGGTGTAGCTGGATAGCGGAAAGGGACTCCATGTCCATACTTGTTTGGGCGGCTCCAAACTATTCCCAGAGAACGTAATCCAGCTTGATAAAGGATATGGAGGGCATTAAATTCTTCATCTATTGCTTCAGCGCCTTCCATATGAAAGATAGCAGCAATTACATCGCTGTTTAAACAATGTTCTAATTCTGCGGCATTTTTAACTACTTTTAATGTGCCATTCGATACAGATTCAAGTTTAAATAAGTTTGCAGCAAGCGTATTTGTGTAATTTAACGCTGACATTTGATTAATTGGTGGAGGTAACGGGATATCGTAGCCGTTTTTTGTTAAATATTTTTCCGGTTCTGCATCATAGTCCGAATTGGGAGTGAAAGCAGCAAAGAATCCCCCACAAAAATTTCCCCTTCGCGCACGAGGCAAGTCAATATGTCCTTTAGCGGTTTCAGAAAAAAATAAGCCCTCCATATCTTCTGGATCGTGCAAAAGTCTTAACAACGTATCGTTATGTCCATCAAATATAGGAAAGTCATTCATGGAAACATCTCCTTATCCGTTTAAGCTTAATCCTTAGTTTAGCATGCCATTTAAAAAAATAGTAGGTTCTAAAATTAGCGGTATTGGCTAGTAAAAGTTCCATAGTAATATAGTTCTTTTTTAATGCTTGTAACTGAAGCATATACTATTCTCCTATTAAATGGTGAATCATAGGTAGTTCATTCTAATCATTTTTTGAAAAGTTAGATTTATTTGATAAATAGTAGTAGATATTTCCATATTTCTTTGCTATTGTCAAAATAACTACATACATACGAAGGATTAACATCTATGACCTGAATATCTTGAGGGAAGGTAGGTGTTATTTTTTTAGTAGATTTGAGTGTGAGATTCATGTTGGCAAGTTGATTCAATTCGACATTAATCCTCTTTGAATTTGCACAAGAATGTTGGGTTCCCACGTAAGCTAATTTTCTAAAGGGAGGAAATATCATTGAAACATTACCGATTGATATCCATCATCTCGGTAGTCCTGTTCTTCATTATGTTTCCGTTATCTAGCTTTGCAAACCAAGAAAATAAAAAAGATGCAAGCAATGATGAAATTAGAGAAATCATCGAGGGGATGACACTTGAGGAGAAAATAGGTCAGCTCTTTGTTGTGCATGTTTATGGACAAACTCCTACTGATCCAGATTATGAAGACATTAATTTGCGTAATCATCGTGGCGGAAAAAACTTTCAGGAAGTTATTGAAAATTACCATGTCGGTGGAATCATCTATTTCAACTGGACAGGAAATATTGGCATGCCGCTTGATGCTGCACAAGTAAATGGATTATCAAACGGATTACAGGAAATTGCGATGGATCAAGATTCTTCCATCCCATTATTTATTTCCACAGATCAAGAGGGGGGAATTGTCCAAAGAGTAACAAGTCCGGGTACTGTATTTCCAGGGAATATGGCGCTTGGAGCTACAAGGTCGGAGGATTATGGCACGCGTAGTGGCAGTATTATCGGAGAAGAACTGAACAGCCTTGGAATTAACATGAATTTTGCACCAACGGTAGATGTTAATATGAATCCAGAAAATCCAGTTATCGGTATTCGCTCATTCGGGGAGGATCCAAATCTTGTATCTAACCTTGGTGTAGCTCAAGTAAAAGCTTATAAAAAGGAAAATGTAATATCTACAGCCAAGCACTTTCCTGGTCATGGTGATACAGCAGTAGACTCTCATTATGGATTGCCAATTATCGATCACGATCTGGAAACACTGCATGAAGTAGATTTAAAGCCATTTAAAGAAGCCATTGATGCCGGAATTGAATCGATTATGACTGGGCATATCGTAGTACCGGCCCTTGATGATTCGGGATTACCAGCTACATTATCGGAACCAATTTTAACCGATTTACTTCGAGAAGAAATGGGGTTTGACGGATTAATTATTACGGATAGTCTAGGAATGTCGGGAGCAAACGTCGTACCACCTGAACGAGTACCGGTGGAGGCCTTTAAGGCAGGAGCTGATATTTTATTAAATCCGCCAAATGTTGAGCTTGCATTTAATAGTATGCTTGAAGCTGTTCAATCTGGAGAGGTTAGTGAAGAAAGACTGGAAGCGTCTTTATATCGTATTCTACATGCGAAAATGGACAATGGCTTGTTTGAAGATCCGTATACAGACTCAGAGGCTATTCAAAATATTGGAGTAGCTGAGCATTTACAAACAGCACAGGAAATTGCTGATAGAAGTGTAACGCTTGTTAAAAATGATAATAACGTGCTACCGCTTGAAGAAACGGAAAAAGTGCTAGTGACAGGTCCATCAGTAGCGAAGCCTGTTATGGTATCAAATCTTTTACAGGAAAAAGGGATCAATACGAGTAGTTATCCTACAAGCACATCTCCTACAGACCAACAAATAGAAGAGGCAGTTGCACATGCTAATACTGTAGATAAGGTAATAGTAACTTCTTATACAGCTAATACAAATGAAAGTCAGCAAGAATTGGTTTCAGCATTACAGGCATCAGGCAAGCAAATCATTGTATCTGCCCATCGAAATCCTTATGATATCATGGTTTTTCCTGAGGTGGATGGGTATTTAAGTACCTATAGTTATTTAGAGGTTTCTATGAATGCAGTAGCAGATGTTTTAACTGGTAAACAAAATCCATTCGGTAGATTACCAGTTACCATTCCAGAGCTGTACGATATTGGTCATAGCCTAGATTATATTGAAACAGAGCTTAGTGCAGATGGAATGAAGGAGCTTGTTGCTGAATTAGTTAATCAAGGTGAAATAATAAACGGTGAACGAAAACTAACGATGCATTTAACGGCAGTTAGTCGATATGAGCAAACTGGATTATCAGATAAAGTAATTAAGCATATGGATAGTTTCCAAAGATTATTAGAGCATCAGCTTGAAAATGATGCTATATCAGAAAAAGCATTTAGTTATCTGGATACGCAGGCAATTCTTTTAATAGAGCATTGGCAATCACAATAATAATTGCAATTATCGGGGGTATTGTACGTTGTTATGGACAAAACAGAAAAGAAATCATAAACGATGGGTACAACATGTTCTTGTGCGTACTTTAGCGAGTATGTACATTCTCTTTATGATTATATGCCAGATTTCTTCACCTACTACTGCTTCATTTTCAGATTCATCCAAGGTTAGCGGTACAATTGTAGCCTATAAGGAAGATAAGAAGCCTAAATCAAATGAAGATGATCCTGTGAATACTGATCAGACACAGAAAGAATCTGTAAAAAATCAGCCTAATAAGGAAGAAGATAAATTAGATAACAAGGAAGCTTCGGAGCAGGGATCAGCAGAAGCTGATGTAGAAGAAGCTACAGAAAGAGAAACTGAAAAGAAACAGCCTAGTGATGAAGATAATGCTGTTAATAAAGAGGAATCCTCTAGTAAACCAGAACAAGAAAAACAGAGAAATAAAGCAGAAAAAGAGGTTAACGGAGAAGTGTCTGAACGGAGTGATTCTGCCAATGAAGAACAAAGCGCTACTAAAGAAAATCAGTAGTGGGTTAACGAGCTTACTATTCATATTTCTACTATGTATGCTATTTCTTGTGTTCATTTCTAAGGTGACAGGAAATGAAGGAAATCTATTTGGATATCAACTGAAAACAGTTTTATCTGGATCAATGGAACCTAAAATCGATACAGGCTCAATAATCTCCATTAAAACTGGCGGGGATATGACAAGGTTCCATAGAGATGATGTTATCACATTTAATACGAAAGATGACATGATTGTCACGCACCGAATTACCGAAGTATTAAATGATGGAGAACAATATATTACAAAAGGTGATGCGAATGACGGACACGATCTAAGTCCAGTACTTTCAGAGAAAATCATTGGATATTATACAGGATTCACTATTCCGTATGTAGGGTACGTGATAAATTTTGCTAGTTCTCGTGAAGGAGCAGCCTTGCTCCTTATTTTGCCAGGATTTTTACTCCTAACTTACTCCTATATTATTATTCGTCGTACGCTCAGACAGGTGAAAGAAGTAATGGATGAAAAAGATATGAAGACTGGGAAAAAGACCCATTTTAATAAAAAAGGGGAGGATTTTCAATGAATATCAAAAAGCAATTAGGTATGGGAATGGTTTCAGCTGCATTAGGAATATCATTAATAAGTGGTGGTACATTTGCTTATTTCAGTGATAGCGAAACAACGAACAATACATTTGCTGCTGGTACGTTAGATTTAGCTGCCGAACCTACAGAAATTATTCAAGTAGAGAATATTAAACCTGGAGATTCGATGGTACGAGATTTTGAACTACAAAATAATGGAACACTCGATATTGATAAAGTATTACTTGATACAGATTATACCGTAGGAGATGCTAATGGTGATAATACCGCCGACTTTGGGGAGCATATTGAGGTTGAATTCCTCTATAACGCAGATAAATTAGATGAAGTAATCTACCAAACTACGTTAGCTGAATTACGACAGATGACCCCCGAGGCAGTGAATGAACATGTGTTTGATCCATTACTTGGAGAGCAAGGATTGCCAGTTGATTCCATTGATGATTTAGTAGTGAAGTTTAATTTCGTAGATAATGGTGAGGATCAGAATCAATTTCAGGGTGATTCTCTTCATTTAGAATGGACATTTACAGCAACCCAAGAAACAGGTGAAGAAAAATAACTGTTTATCCCGCATGTAGAGTGCCGTAGGACTCCCACTTTAAGTGCCAGAGTTAGTGAAAAATAGTCAAAGTGGGTGAAAAGGTACTTAGATGCCCGATTCGTTTAACTAATCTTCAGTAGGAGATGGAAGAAAACTCCTATTGAATGAAGTTTCACTTTATTTGAGGGGGGATGACCGGTATGAGAAGACAAGGTAAATCATTCTTGCTTATTTTAATATTTGCCATATCTATCATATTCACTAACCTTGAGGTTGGACAAGCCTCTGATCAGGAATTAGTACCTGGCGAACCGGCCAGTGTCGATATGATTGATAACCCATTACAAGATATCGATTATGCTATTGATCAAGCTATCGCTGAACAGGTAATGCCTGGAGCAGTTGTATTTGTTGCTAGAAAAGGGAAAATTGTAAAACACGAAGCGTACGGATATGCAGCACGATATACAGATGCAGATTTTACAGAGATGGAGCAGCCTATTGAAATGCAAAAAGATACGATAGTTGATATGGCTTCCATTTCAAAATTATTCACTGCAACAGCAGTCATGCAATTATGGGATCAAGGTATGTTTGATTTGGATGATCCTGTAGCTGATTATATACCTGAGTTTGCTGTAAATGGAAAAGAATCGGTTACTATTCGTCAGTTGCTCACACATACTTCAGGGTTTGCGCCGAGTCCTTCAAGATCTCTTTATTTAATAGAAGGGGGGAGGGATGGCCGGTTAGACTTCGTTTTGAATGAATCATTGCAGAATCCTCCAAATACAGAATATGTATATAGTGATGTTAATTACCTTACATTAGGTATATTGATCGAACGGTTAAGTGGAACGAGACAAGATCATTTTGTAGCTGATCACATCACAGACCCCTTAGGAATGGAAGACACCATGTATAACCCATCGTCTACACTACGAGAGCGTATTGCTGCTACTGAATATCAGCCGTGGACAAATCGAGGATTGGTATGGGGAAGTGTTCATGATGAGAATGCTTGGTCACTTGATGGTGTAGCTGGACAAGCTGGTATCTTTAGCACAGCAGCTGATCTAGCGACATTTGCACAAATGATGTTGAACAAGGGAGTATATAGTGGAGAAAGAGTACTGTCAGAACAAGCTGTAGAATTAATGAATACGAATTGGAATGACGCATTTCCAGGGCAAGATCAAGGATTAGGTTGGGAATTGAATCAGAGCTGGTATATGGATAACTTAGCAGAAGAAAATACGATGGGGCATACAGGTTATACGGGGACTTCGATTGTAGCAAGCCCAAATCAAGAAACAATCGCTATACTATTAACCAATCGGGTACATCCAACTCGTGAAACCGTATCTACAAATCCGATTCGCCGCAAGGTTTCTGAGCTTACTGCCGCAGCGATACATGCTTGGAGTGCAGAAAGTATGAAAGCGCAAGTAGAGATATTAGCAAGAAAAGGCGCCTTTACTAGCGAGCGAGCTGCCTATATGGTTAAACTTCACCTAACTGCGATTAGTAGATATGAAGAAATAAAAGATACTGAAAAAGTAATGAAGCATCTACAAGGATTTCAAGATCTATTAGACTACCAAAAGCAAAATCAATTGATTTCTGAGGATGCTTACACTACTTTGATAAATGATTCTGCATATTTAGTTAATAAGTGGAGATTGAAAGAGTAGTGAAAAGTAAGTTCCTAAGAGAATAATTTTCTATATGTGAAGTGAAAGACAGCTATGACTCACAAGTAATAAGGTGGGATTAGCTGTCTTTTTTGCTTCATATCCATATTGAAGTTGGAGAATTCCAGGAGGGGTGAATGATGAAAAAGGTAGTTGTAATAGTTTTAAGTCTAGCATTTATATGTTATACACTATCCATGGTTTTGGCAGATAGTACGAATGGAAGACTTGAAAATACGCAAGATGAATTAAAACTGGGTGTCGAAGTTTTATTAGATGAACAAAAAGAATTAATAGAGGGGAAGCGTGTTGGTTTAATTACCAATCCTACGGGAGTGGATCAAGCGTTAAATAGTATTGTTGATCGGTTACACAATGATCCTGCTGTAAATCTAACAGCACTTTATGGCCCAGAGCACGGCGTTCGTGGCGATGCACAAGCAGGAGAATATGTAGAGTATTATATTGACGAACAAACGGGCTTGCCAGTTTATAGCTTATATGGAGAGACAAGAAAGCCAACTCCAGAAATGCTAGAAAATGTGGATGTCCTGCTATTTGATATTCAAGATGTAGGAGCGCGTTTCTACACGTATATTTATACTATGGCTTATGCGATGGAAGCAGCGCAAGAGAATGGAAAAGAATTTATTGTTTTGGATCGCCCTAATCCATTGGGAGGGTATGACGTAGGAGGGCCCGTTCTTGATCCGGACTATGCTTCATTTGTAGGAAACTATCCAATTCCATTACGTCATGGATTAACTGTAGGAGAGTTGGCAAATTTATTTAATGAGGAATTTGCTATTGGTGCCGATCTAAAGGTTGTGGAAATGAATGGCTGGGAGCGCGGTATGTATTATAATGATACAAATTTAGAGTTTGTGATGCCGTCACCTAATATGCCGACGTTTGATACTGCTCTTGTATATCCGGGAGCAGCTTTAATTGAAGGAACTAATGTATCAGAAGGACGTGGTACGACAAAGCCATTCGAATTAATAGGAGCGCCTTTTATAAACAGTACTGAATTTGCACAGGCTTTGAATGAATTGGAAGTACCAGGTGTGTTATTCCGAGCAGCTTCGTTTACCCCGATGTTTTCAAAGCATAGCGGAACACTTACTCACGGTGTTCAAATTCATGTTATCGATAAAGAAGCATATCAGCCAGTAATTACTGGGCTGCATATTTTAAAAGCAATTCATGACATGTATCCGGATGAATTTGCATTTCGGGCCGAAAATAGCTCCGGTATATCTTTCTTTGATAACCTAATTGGTAATGGGTGGGTCCGTGAAGCAATTGAAAATGGTGACGCAGTTGAAGAAATGGTGATAACTTGGAATCAGGAGTTAGAGAGATTTAAGCAAACGCGAAGAAATTATTTACTTTACAAAATACTTGTAGATAATATGCAAGCAGCTGTGGATAGGTTCACAGAAAGTGGTGCCATTGAAGAAGCTGCAAAGCGGAAATTAACAATGCATTTAACAGCAGTAGCTCAATATGAAGAGAAAGGACAAGCTGATAAAGTAAGAAAACATATGAAAGGCTTTAAGCTCTTATTAGATCAGCAGAAAGATAGTCAACGAATTGTAGAGGAGGCTTATAGCTATTTAATGAAGCAAGCCAACGATATGATTAAACAATGGCAATAAAGAACGAGGCTGAGACAAAAAGAATGAAGAAACGGTTAAAAACGAACGATGATTAGTTGAAATTAATTATCGTTCGTTTTTTGATCAGAATCATTCATTTAGCACCTGAAATAAGCGAGACTCCGGCGGTAACAGCACGAGTTCGAAGATCCACGTATTAACGTGTTTTTCTTTACCAAAGTTAGCTGAGGCCGTGCCACGAGTATAGTTTAACGGTGCGGCGATGATACTCCTATTGATAACATGATTATTCGTATTTTGAGTGAAGAAGTTGTGTTTGTCCCAGTCTCGTTTTTGAAGCAATATTTTAAACGCTATCCGAAGTAACTTTAAGCATTTATTCAAAGGAGATGTGTACAAATTGAAGAAAATTGCTATAGTTTTATTTTCATGCATCGTTTGTTTTCCCACTTTATCCATCTTTAGTGCTGCTGAATTTAATGACTATGTAAATGAAGAGGAAATACCTATTAAAGTGGCTACCTATAATATGGCTGCTGGAAGGGGAACGGATGGAAACTATCAGTTGGAGCGAATAGCTGAAACCATCCAAGAAACTGGAGCAGATATCATAGGTCTTCAGGAAGTTGATGTTCATTGGGGGGCTAGGAGTAACTACGACAATACCATTCAATTACTTGCGGAAGAACTGGATATGTATTACTATTTTGCTCCAATTTATGATATGGAACCAGCCCAAGGTAGTGACCATCGTAGACAATTTGGGGTAGCTATGTTAAGTAAATATCCCATTACAAATGCAGCTAATAGGCAAATCACCAGACTTTCTACTCAAGATCCTAATCCTGAGCCGAGACTGGCACCAGGATTTTTAGAAGCAGAAATCACAATTGAAGGAGCGGTGGTTCACTTTTATGTTACTCACTTAGACTATCGTTCTAATCCAGCAATTAGGGAAATGCAAGTTAGTGATATGAGTGCAATTATGTTAGAAAATAATTACAATATTTTAGTTGGAGATATGAATGCTAGACCGAATGCAGAAGAATTGCATCCGTTATTTCAATGGTATGATGATGCATGGCATATCAATGATGTGCAAGGATATACGTATCCATCGACAGTTCCTAACCGGAGAATCGATTATATTTTTACGTCACCTCGTATGAAGATAGACGCTGCTCAAGTAAACATGTCCAATGCATCTGACCATCTTCCAGTCACAGCAGATGTAACAATCCTTCGTGAAAATCACTCCTATTCGATAAGAGGAATGAAATCGCTTATAGACTATTATGAACAACGAGGGGAGTTAACAAATCAGCAGCTGATCAATCGAACTCGATTACACTTAGATATACTTCATTATTATGAGGAAAAAAATCGAAAAGATAAAATGATAAAACACTTGGACAGTTTTGTAGACTTGCTTACCTATCAAAAAAATCATCAAATGATCTCAGATGAAGCGTACGATGTACTTGTATCAGATACAGAATTTTTAAGAGCGTGCTGGAGTTCTGAAAAATAACAAACGTGTAGGCGATGTATACGTACATCGTCTTTTTGATAAGTTAAGAAAGTATAAAATCAGTGCAATGACTGCGTTAAGCCAAGTAGTTATTTTGAAATGGTTGATGTATATT